>NZ_JFHL01000001.1 GCF_003664995.1 Mesotoga sp. BH458_6_3_2_1
GGTCAAATAAGCCTTGAGATGAAGCACACAGGAAAGCCGTATGCGGGAGATCCGCACGTACGGTTTGAGGTGGCAGGAGATGGAAACGGATGAGATGACCCGCTTGAGGGGGACACTCTCCCGAAAGGGGAGTAAACAGTCTGGCCTCACAAGGTCTGTACTTACACCGCGCCATTTCTTGACCCTACGGTCTTTGAACAACCTTCAGAATAGGTTGGCCTTTTCGAAATTGAACGAAAGATCCACTCTTCAAGTTGTTTGGTCTGTGATCCATAGGTATGCTCATAGAAGCAACCAGGAATGAACATCGAACAACCCTTTCAGGGGACTATGTCAGGGCAGCAACTTTTCCAAACGTTGGAGACTCACACCCTCCGCCACTACGTGGCCCTCCTCCCTCAAGGGAGGACTTAAGATCAGGATCATCGGGAACCAAACACAGCATTCGCACGAGAACCAGCATATTAATGGAATTTAACTCCCTGACTTATGGGTAATAATGAGCATTTGAGAGGGGATTTAAGAGCTAAGATCAGAATCAGCGAGAAAGATCACTTTTGAGCGCTCCGCTACGAGAAGACGAGGATTGAGGCGAGAATAGGGACTGACGAGTTCTTGAGAACCGCTGCACGCGTATAATCAAGGATCCGCTGATCGCTGTGAAGAGCCATTCTTCGTTAAATCAATCGAGATAGAGCATTTCGAAAGTTTGCTGCGTTCACGAGAAGACCGAGATTCTGAGCAGGATCATCTCAAATGACGCGATGCAAGGGAAGACGGTTATCTCTAATTACTCATGCTAACGCCTTACTTTGTCATCCTGTGAGTGTTTCTGCACAGGATCTCGCCCCTAAGAACCGCTGAACGCCTAAAGAACTGCTTTACGCCTAAAAGCGGAGAACCCGCTGAGCGCCGCAAAGAGCCGTCCTTGGTCCTTCGTCCAAGAGCATGGACTCGTCCTTCGATAAGATCGAGATAGGACGAGGAAGGTCATTTCGAGACGTTCGCTGCGCTCACGAGAAACGCGAGTTTTACCAGGGGTTCTGTCAGAATTACGGCTGGTTTCTCTCTCTACCTTCACTCTATACTCCCTATCTTATTTAGACAAGTTTGCTTAACCTCTTCAAAGATGCTAACATGGCAGTGTCTGGAAGACCGAGGATGTGACTAGATGAATGTTATCGAAAGAAAGATGGAGGCTGACGAAGATCTCGAGAACGGACCGATGCTCCTCGCGAAGAAGATAATCGCGGTAGTTCTACTCGCCGCAATAACCCTCACTTTCTCAGGCTGCTTCCTGATTCGGGCCATTCTCCAGCGTGGCGGGGATTCAAGCGAGCAGGAAGTAGTAAGCTCACCCCTAGGTCTTACGCCGGTAACCGTTGATATAAAAGGCACACAGGCAGTGTACTTTCTAGAATTGCTGAATCTCTTCGACGAACTTCCCGACTACGATGAGGCTACCGTTCGCGCAGTCGTTGACGGCGATACGATTTCTCTCAGAAGAAAGGGGTCGCTGTTGACCGCCGAGACTGTGAGAATGATCGGCCTGGATACACCAGAAACCGTTCATCCAGACAAAGGCATCGAGTACTACGGAGTCGAAGCCTCCGGCTTTGCGAAGGCCCTGCTCGATGGGGAGGAGGTCTTTCTCTCTTACGACTGGAACTCTATTGACAAGTACGGGAGGACACTCGCTTACGTCTGGCTCCCGATAAGCTACGAAGGGCAAAGCTTCAACGCTTTGTTCAACCTCCTCGCAATATCGAGCGGTTACGGTCACGCGTACACCAGCTATGTCTTCAACGACCGCTACATGGAATTCTTCGTAGAGGCCGAAAGACTTGCCAGGCTTAGTTCCCGGGGCCTCTGGTCTGGCGATGACTTTGCGAACGATAACGTGGTTCTTGAATACGATCCGATAGTCTACATAACCAGCACCGGAAGCAAGTACCATCTGGAGAGCTGCCATTACCTTGCGAACAGCAAGATCCGGATTTTGCTGTCGGAGGCGAAGAGGAGAGACTACACGCCCTGCGGAGCTTGCAAGCCTCCCAGATAGTTACTCATCAGCGAGACCCGAATCCTTCAGAACCCTCTTCCAATAGACCCTTAAGAATCCAACTACGGCTCGATAATTTTGATCCAGTGAGGCGATAAGTCATTGCCGGTGAGGTCGGGGACGCTATAATTTATTGTCTTGATCGAAGCCGCCGAGTAGCCTTCCTTGCTTTGTGTATTGCACACATCAGAAAGTGTTGCCGCCGGCAGGACAGAGATCGGGTATGAAGAACGATTAAGAACCCGACAAGAATAAGGAGAAAGGCTTAATACGAGAAAGGGGTGAGACGAGTGAAGAGAATCCTAACGTTTCTGTTTGCCGCAATCTTCGCTTTCATGGCATTCTCAGTAAGTGATATGGTCCTCGTAGAGAAAGGAACCTTCCAAATGGGCGGTTTGTGGGGAGACGGTGCAAACTTCGAGAGCCCTGTTCACGAGGTCACTTTTACGAACGATCTTCTTATCGGCAAGTACGAAGTGACTTTCGATGAGTACGATGTTTTCTGTGAAGAGACCGGGAGGATTAGGCCCGGTGACGAAGGCTGGGGAAGGGGTTCCAGACCGGTGATCAACGTCAGCTGGCACGATGCAATCGCCTACTGCAACTGGCTTAGCCAGAAAGAGACTCTTCCTTTCGCTTACGACTCGAACGGCAATCTGCTTGATAATAATGGCGAAATCACAGTGGATACAATAAATGTGGCTGGCTACAGGCTTCCGACAGAGGCCGAGTGGGAGTTCGCTGCCCGCGGAGGAACAAAGAGCAGTGGCTTCGAATACGCCGGAAGCAACTCCCTTGAGGAAGTTGGCTGGTTTGATTCGAACTCAGAAGGAATGACTCACGAGGTTGGACAGAAACTGCCTAACGATCTGGGCCTGTACGACATGTCCGGGAACGTATGGGAATGGTGTTCCGACATGTTTGATGAATATCCCGATTCGCCGCAGATCAATCCTTATAAAACGATCGGCTTCGGCGGGCCAGTAATGCGCGGCGGCAGCTGGGAATACGAAGCCAGATCAGCATGGGTTGCATCTCGTGACTGCGGTTCGGAGTTTGCGAAATCTAACGGCCTGGGCTTTCGAATATGCAGAACCATTCCAGATCCGGCAGACACAGCTGCTTTCCCTGACAAAGGAATAGTCCTCTTGCTTCCGGAAGACAAAGCGGTATTCGAGAACTTCCCCAGATTGATGAAATTCGAGTGGCTTCCCGTAAACCTTCCCGAAGGTACGACCTACCAGATCGAAATTGAATACTGCTGGAAATTCTCGAACAGTATCGACGAGCCGGAGTTCTTCGGAATATGGGCCGAGGGCAACTACTCCCCGTGGATATCTCGTTCGGGCTTGACGGCTACGGTACTGGATCATGAATTCATTGGCTCTCAGCCGGGAAGATGGAGAGTAGGATATAAGGACGAAAGCGGCGAAATCAAATGGACCGACTGGAGATACTTCAGGTTTCACTAATAGATGAGGCACTTCATTAGCCTCTACACGGATATCCAGTCGGGACTTTCCGTAATGCCAACGCCGTCATTCCGTAGAGTCTACCCCAATAAGCCTGCCCTGAAATGCTCCTGTTTGGGGTCTCTGTTCAGGGGTCCTGTTTGGGAGGTCTGCACGGGATCTGTACTTTTGAAGACGTGGCCGGGGGTAGCGGTTAGGGGGTTGGAAAGAGCGAGTGAAAAGGATCACCGTTGAATGGTTCACCGTTCTCCGAATAAAAAATTGGTTCTTCGTTCTTGGTTAGGGCAATGAAGCAGAAGCATCAAGATTCCTACCAAGAGCTTTGTCGGAATGACGGCATTTGACGCTTTTTCCTCGGGACTTCAGCTTGCAACTTGGAGCAAGCAACTTGTCACTGCTCTCCATGAAGGACCAAGGACGGCTTTTGACAGCGCTCAGCGGGTTCTCCGCTTTTAAGCGTTCAGCGGCTCTAATGCTTGCAACTTGAAACTGATATTTCGCTCTTACCAACCCGCAACCACCAACCCCGAACCTCGTCATTTATTCTTGCAACTTGGAACTTACAACTTGCAACTGATCTTTTAGCGTAAAGCGGTTACTAAATACCTGATCTCGCAAAGAACAACACTGGATGACGGAGTCAGATTGTACGCCTATCCGCAGAGACAAACGGTCGTTTTCTTGAAGAAGCAAAGGTGTTGGAGAGAGCGAACAAGAAATTCTGGTTCAATCATTAATGATAATATGAAACGCTGTGTAAGACTTGCATAACATCATTCTGGAACCCAATCTTCATACCGTTATTTTTCTATGCAAAAGAATGGAGAGTTCGAAGAGGAAGGTTAGAAGAAAATCGGGATTAGTAAATTGCAAAGATCATTCAGAATTATCTATGGCCTTTCACTTCAGATAATGGTATGCCTTAGAAATGGAATTCTTTGAGTTATATGAGTTGGATAAGCTGCAGTCGGAATTTCAGCTTTGCTTAGCAATCAGAACAATCGAAGCTCACAGTCTAGTTATCTGCGAAATAGTGGTCTCAATAGTGCTACAATTCAGCAGAACAAGATAATTGAGAGCTTCTTAATATATTCGGTTTTGGAGCTACTGATTATGAGGTTACGGTTTAATTTTCTCTATAAAATGATACTCAGGAATGTTTTGGAGTTAGAGCAAACCAAGAACTGATTTTACTTTGCATGGTCGGGAATAACATACGGGGATCCATGTGGCATCAAACCCTTTTCGTCGTTGTTGCCAAATAAAGCGAAGGCTGTGTCTTTAGAAAGAAGTGTGCTAGCTTACTATTGTCTAGCCGTTGTCCAGACAGCAAAAGCTTGACGTGGTCCAAAGTCGTGTCTTCAAAAGCTCCGTAGAGTCCGGGAGGTGTAGAAATGAGGGACAGACTCAGAACTCTTATGTTGATTTTTCTATTGTTATTCGCGTTTGTGTTTGCGTACTCCTTTGAAACTGGTCCCTTGAACTTGAATAACTCGCAAAAAGAGGCAACCGATAAAACCGCAGAAATAAACCGCAGTTACTACTCGATTCTCGATTTCGATGACGAATCAGAATATGAATTTGCAACAAGGGGCCTAATCGTGGCGCCAGAAATTCTGGAATTGAAAGATAGCAGTGGGAAGGTTGTCTGGAGCCAGGCGGCATACGGGTTTGTCGATGAATTCGAGACAATACCAGACACAGCGAATCCCAGTCTTTGGAGAGACACTGTTTTGAACCACTGTTATGGGCTTTTTGAGGTCTGTGAAGGCATCTACCAGGTACGCGGTTACGATCTTACCAATCTCACGCTGATCGAAACGGAATGTGGCGGCTGGATAATCTTCGATCCCTTGATGAGTCTCGAGTGTTCTGAAGCAGCCATGAGACTTGTTGAAGAAAATCTCGGCAAGCGTCCCATACTGGCCATTGTAATGAGTCACCCTCACGTAGATCACTTCGGAGGGATAAAAGGAGTCATACAGGAAGAAGAGGTTGCAGATAGAGCTCTCTCAATAGAAGATCAGATCTCCTCTGGGAAAATTTCCATTATCGTTCCTGAAGGCTTTACTGAGCACGCCGTGAGCGAAAACCTTTTCGCTGGAACCGCCATGGCGAGACGTGCTGCTTACCAGTACGGTGTGCTTCTTGAAAAAAGTGAAAGGGATTCGCTGGCTATGGGAATTGGCCTTGGCCAATCAACGGGTACACTGACCTTCATTTTGCCCACCCATGAAGTTAGAAAAACCGGTGAGAAGATAGTAATCGACGGTGTTGAGATGATATTCCAGATGACTCCGGGAACAGAAGCCCCCACGGAAATGAACACATATTTTCCGCAACTCAAAGCCCTGTGGCTGGCAGAAAACTGCACCGGAACACTTCATAACCTCTATACACTGCGTGGCGCAGAGGTGCGTGACGGCAACACCTGGGCCAAGTACATTCTCGAAGCAATCACTCTATTCGGTTCAGAAACGGAAGTGACCTTTCAGTCACACAACTGGCCTCACTGGGGGAATGACGTTGTTATCAAATACATGGAAGACACTGCCGCCGTTTACAAGTTCATTCATGACCAGACGCTAATGTATATAAATCTTGGCTACACTTCCGATGAAATATCCAATATGATACACTTGCCGGAATACTTTGGAAAAGTTTGGTACACGCGGCAATATTACGGCACTGTCGCACACAACGCCAAGGCAGTTTACCAGAAGTATATGGGCTGGTACGATGCCAATCCCGTACATCTGAATCCACTAGATCCATCGGAAAGAGCCAGGAAGTTTGTCGAATATCTTGGCGATACCGAAAGGGTTCTTGAGATGGCTTACAAGGATTTTCTGGCCGGAGAATACCAGTGGGTCGCCGAGATCACGAATATCCTTGTCTACGCAGATCCGCAGAACATGGCCGCCCGTTATCTCTGTGCGGACGCTCTCGAACAACTTGGATACCAGTCAGAGTCGGGAACATGGAGAAATGCCTACCTTACTGCCGCTCTGGAGTTGCGAATAGGAAATCTTAAGGATGAATCAAAGCTCGCAAAAGGGAGTGCTGACATTCTTGCCAACTTGACAGTGGAAATGCTGCTTGATTACATGGGAATGCTTATCGATGCTAATGAAGCAGAGGATATTGATATCACTTTCAATCTAGTTTTGACCGATTCAGATGAGAGGTACTTCGTCCACCTATTCCACGGTGTATTGCTCTACTACAAAGATCAGACTCGCGAGACCTCAGATGCAACGTTGACTTGCCCTAAAATCGGTCTTTTGACTCTGATAAGCAGAAACGAGGCGCAGCAGAAACAGCTCATCAAAGTTGATGGCAACGAGGACATCCTGATGAAACTGACTCAAGCAATGGTGACAATGGACAGGACTTTCAATATAGTTGAACCGTAAAACCCGAACGCAACCGGCAAAGAACCGGCTACCATGAGCCTGAGACTCAGTTTCTTACATCAGTCTAATTATCGCGGATCAGGTACTTAGGTCATCTCATAATGGTTAGTCAGATAAAAGCTTACCGTAAGCCATTCTAAGATCTCTCTTGAAGAGAGAGAAAGATATGATCTTCATTATGGAGCCGTCGGGAACAGACCAGCAAAAACTGTTCCCGATTCTCGTTAGTTTTTGGCAGCTGGGGACAAACATAAAAATGCATACAGGCTTGAGAATTCAGTTGATTTCAAATTATTCTGCCAGAACCCTTCGCCCATTTCTAAGAAAGTATTTTGCTGATCTTTTCGGATTCATTTAGCGATTCGTCTCGCAGCTGATGCACGCTAGATGCCACTTTGTGTCAGTGCTCTACTAACTCACAGCATTTCTGTTTTTCACTTTCCTGGATCTTTCGATGACTGCTAAGACAATCTGTGTTGTATGATTATTGGAAATCAACAGTTCCATTCAAGCTTTGCAGGATTTGGCTCGTCTTCGACCGAAATGGTACGCAGTGCGTTAAGCATTCTTCCGCACTCCATGGCGGCGCATAGTTCCAAATGCTCCCAGTGAGCCTCTATTCCGAGTGTGTCATAAGCGACGGCTAGCGCTCCATAAAGTGCGAGCCCTATGCAGTGTCTTGCCGCATGTATAGTTGATGCGCTCTGAGCTATGGCTCTTGCTGCGGCTTGCGCCGCTGGACTGTTTTGAGCATCTCTTGCTGCTTCATGGCACCGAAGAATTTTCTTCTTTGCCTGCGGCAGTTTTATTTCTCCGGATAGCCACTGCCGAGCGGCATTTATCGCAAATTTCGGACGTAAGTCACTCGGATAGTACTTGAGCCAAAGCGGTAATAGAATGCGCTCAGAATAATCTGTGACCCATTTTATGAGCGTTGTCTTGCTCTGAGTTTCAATCTGTTTCATAAGTGACTTAACATAGAGAGCATTCCAGTCGCTAAGCATCCTTCTCAATCTTGGCATACCAGTCAATCCTCCATTAGTGATGATTACCAGTTTCATAACACCATTTGGCAATTTCTGCGATCAGCTCCAGTGGGAGTGGCTTGCTATATGGAAATTGAACCGCACCCTTGCTTGTTTTATATTGTGTCAGCCGGTCGGCAAAATGCGAAACGGCTTTGTCACCTGGATAAAGTCCGATGTGGTTCTTGAAGGCTGCGAAGTGGATGATATTGTGATTTCTCCAGTAAGTCGGCATTCTCCAGGAAATTCGTTCCTCTGCATCTGGTAGCGTTGCACGGAGTGTATCCCGTACTTGGTGCAGGAGCAGCTGAAAGCTCTCAGGTTGAGCTTCAATGTACGCGTCAATCGTTTTCTGGGGAATACCACATGAATGTCTCTGGTTCTCTTTCTCGAATTCACGACCACATTTCGGACACTGCCACAAGGTAACTCACTACTCCCTTTCCATTATCGTTGCTTTGACGCTGTCACCGGGCTTCTTTCCAATCTTGGCTCTTATATCCTTCCTTATGACGATTACGTAGCAGACCGTACCACCAGGTTCTTCATTCCCATATTAACAACGCTTCCGCCGTGCGGTTCGCCGTCAAAACTCGCGTGGACCCTTAATCCTGCCCCTGCCAAATTCCTTCCTTAAATCATAAGGGAATTCGCTACATGCCCCATCTATGTCGGGAACTTCCAAAAAATGGCATCAGACTCATATACTTTCGGGTTCTTAGTCAATAACTCCCTTCAGAAAAGATCTTCAGTAGCCTCTCCGCGGCGAAAATAAACAAGTACGTTATTTCACGGCTCTTATCACAGAGCGCCTCCATCAATGTTCAGGCTCATAATCCTGTAATTCTTTGTCCCGATCGCTGAATCTGAATCTAATAGTCAAACCGAGAACAAATCAAACTGAATATGTATATAGATAATACACGGTTGCTCTTATGTTGTGAAGAAGCGATCGTTCTCTATGGCAGTCAAGAAACTCATCGAGAAAAGTGCGATAATTCTAGGGTTTTATCTTTCAAAAAAGAAATCGGAAATCCGATTTCAAGCAGCAACAAAAGTCGTTATGTGAAACCAGTATTCAATGAACTGAGCTTTAACCTGAGCTGCATGGTAGATAGAAAAGTCCCGCTTTCGACCGTACTCTAACTCATCCATTTATCCCGGGCCGAGCGTTCCTAGAGTTAGTCCAGTGTAACGTAGCATCCCTTTCCCTTCATGCAGCCTCCTAGCGCGAATCCTGTTGATTTTGGATTCATTCCAGGCAGGTAGAAAACGGTTGTGAGTTCCTCAACATCCTGGCCATGTTGGAGCCAGATGCTTTCTGCCAGTTTCTTCAGGCTGTCTTCGGACTGGCTGTAATTGAAGATCCGTATTTTGACGTTTCTACGTCGCATTGCCTTTCCGAAATCCCTAATTTGAAGGATTTCGTAGCTAATCTCCTCGCTTTTCACTGTTTATCCCCCTAAGAATAATTACAACACGGATATTATTTTACAGCAGTTAACACCAAAAGCAAAATCTCCAATTTAATTGTCTTTACAGTAGTAGTTCGCCAAATTACTATCAAGACATTGTTGAATCAATAGATTAAGTGATATGATTAAGTAGATATTTTGAGGGGTGGATATAACAGAAGGAGGTTTTAAATGAGAGGATTTGATGAACTCCGGTACATCAGACCTACTTTAGTCATATTCATCTTTCTAGTAACGATTCTTCTAATGATGCTACCGTACCATGTCTTTCAGAATGAAGCTATCAGCTATACTCAGGAGATCTATTCGGGAATCTTTGAGACATCTGTCGAAAATCTGGGATCCGCTTTGTCTTTGGGATATTTCCAATGGAATGCCATGTACGATGCCGTTTTGTCGAAAGACGACTTATTCATCGAAGAGATGCTCCAGGAGATCCAAAATGAGTTTCCAGCAGTGAAGTCGGCCAGGCTAGTAAGCAGACCGCCAGAGATACCGGCTAAAGACGTCTACAAACTAGCAACCATAGAGCAGGAGGTCTATCTCTACTTCAACGTTTACGACAGTCATATGGATAATGAGATCTCAGATGCAGTAGTGATTGTTAGTATTGACAAGAATGTTCTGCTTTCGGAGATGAGTTTGGATGATAGAATTACCTTCTCTCCGGGCGGATCGAAGAGTTTCGCCTACGGCCTGAGAACCGAAATAAAAGGATATGACCTTACTAAGTGGATGATTCTGCATTCCGTGGCGGCTGGGATAGTTGGTGTCTTGTTCATGATGGAAGCGCTGGCGCTCGGTCTGTCTAGATACTATGAGATGAGTGGTCTTCAGGAAATTATGTATTTGTGGGAGATGGAAGATTCCTACACAGCCTTTCACTCCAAAAATGTGGCAAAAATTGCTGAGTTTTTGGGCAAGAGTCTTGGATTGAGAAGAAAGAAAGTCATGGAGCTTGTGAACGGAGCAAAACTTCATGATATTGGTAAGATGGGTATTTCACCAAACATACTGAGAAAGCATGGCCCTCTCGATGAAATTGAAAAGGAGGTAATACACAATCACCCTCAACACGGTAAAGAGGTTCTTCAACATTTCAAATACCTCGAGAGATTCATTCCTTACGCCTATCTACACCACGAAAGAGAAGACGGTTCTGGCTATCCCCAGGGCCTAAAGGGAGATGAGATACCGCTCGAAGCAAAGATCTTGGCCGTAGCTGATGTGTTTGAAGCTCTCACAGCGGATAGGCCCTACAGGACTGCTTACTCTTTTGGTCAAGCGGTGGACATGATGACAGAAATGCCTCTCGATCAAGATATAGTATCCGAACTGATAAGTATTCTTCCGGAACTCGAGAACGAGCTTTGCGGGAGGAATCCGCGTAAGTGCGGGATCATTAGAAGTCAAAGTTGATTTTCTGGATAGCCTCATCAAACAAGTCTGTGACGCAAGCAACTCATACACTCTTCTGCTTCTGGTCGGAGCGATATGATGGGCGTTGATTTCGTTGTGCGGGTTTTCTGTCTAGAAGGCTTAGCAGATCGACACTTTCTGAAGATTGACTCAATACAAAGGAGAAGCATAGAATAATAGACAGGGGTGGTGAAAATCACAGTTTCAAGCGTTATCCCGATTTTGGTCGTAGGGCTTGTTATCACGGTAATAGCCATATTCGTTCGTGGTTTTACGATAGTCATGGACAATATCTAGATGCCGGAGCCATTCTCCAAATTTGGATTTCTTTCGCAGTGATGGACTGTAAAAAAACTTTCGATGATGCACTTTCTTGTCTCCATCGCTTCTTCATTTGAAGGAAATTGGCAGTATAGTATTGATTGTGATTTTCTGGTGAAGAACATGAGTCATACCTTCTGCAAATACATTCCTGCAGAAACAAAAGCCCATGAAGACCCGTCCCCCCATCTTACTCGAATAGTCCTCAGGATGAGAAATAGAGTACATAGGCTCTCATTGGCAACTCTTCAGCAACAGTAAGTGAATACATCTACAGTCTATATTTCGCGAAGTCACTTCTCATTATGCAGGGAAATCTAAAACGGGTTGGTTATTTTCAGCTCAGTGCATCGCCATGAGAGCAAAAATCGGATGTTTAGTGAAAACTGCTGATCACAGCCACTGGCAATTCTAAAAGCCTTAGAGCTAATGAAACAGTGGTCTTGGATCGCCGAAAAACTCGCCCAAAAACAAACAAGCCTCCCAACGGGAGGCTAGATTCATTGATCTGAGCGCTTCATACACGCACGTAGGCCCTAAATGCTTGGTGGCGGCGGTCAGAATCGAACTGACGACTCTGCGGGTATGAACCGCATGCTCTAGCCAGCTGAGCTACACCGCCTAATAAATGGTAGCGGGGACAGGATTTGAACCTGTGACCTTTGGGTTATGAGCCCAACGAGCTACCAGACTGCTCCACCCCGCACCGGGTATCTATTATTCTTAATATTTCTATATGAATGACCTGCTTTTTCTGCTTCCATGGTGCCGGGGATGGGAATCGAACCCACACGGAGCCCTCGCTCCAACGGATTTTAAGTCCGTTGCGTCTGCCAGTTCCGCCACCCCGGCAACCGTAAACTATGATAACACCAGTGCAATTCCTTGTCAACCGGAGTTAAAGCTCGACTGTCTGAAGATTCGATGGTATCTGAATCTCGAACTCATACTGCAGTTCTTCGGCGAGGTTTTCAAGTGCTCCCTCGTCACCGTGAACATAGATAAGTTTCTCTGGTTGGAGCTTTCTGGGGAGATCAAGCAGTTCCTGGTAATCGGCATGGCCCGAGAAATTGAAGATATCTATATTCTTTGTCCCAATTTCTACGATTTCTTCTCCCAGAGCGATTTTATCATCACCATTCTTGATTGATTGAAGCACTCTATAGCCATCTGATTCTGGACTCTGATAACCCATGAAGAAGATGCCATCCTTGCTGTTGGGGAGCATCTGCTTCGCGAAGATGTAAGAGAGCGTTTCTTCGACGAGCATTCCAGCTGAAAAGACCAGGAGAGCCGGATCTTTCGAGAAGAGGAGCCTCTCGATACTCTTGGGTGCTACCGTAACATTTTTCTGGAAGTTCTGCATGAACCACTTTCTGTCTTTATCGCTTATTCGTTCGTAATTGCTCATGTAGAGATTGCTCAGAGAGGCAACCATACCATTTGTATATATTGGAACGGAGGGGATCTTGTTCTTCTGCATTAGCCTGAGGAGCATGTATATTGTCTCCTGTCCTCTTCCAAGAGCAAATACCGGTAGCAAAACCCGTCCGCCATTCTCTAGAACACGTTTCACCGATTTGCTTAGACGCTCTATTTCGCTGTATCTTGTATGTAGTTGGTTTTCCTTAGCCCCATATGTTCCCTCGGATATAAGCGTTTCAACCTTTTTGGGAAGCTGAGCCGGCGGAATTGTGAGCTGCTGCGAAAGCGAAATATCTCCTGAGTAGAGGATTCGTCGTCCTTTGTGCTCCAGGTAAATTGAAGCTGCGCCCATCACATGTCCCGCCGGATAGAGCGCCACATCCACTACGTCGTCTATTGAATATCTCTGGAAGTACTCCATGGGATATATTCTTCTTTTCAGCTCATTGACCTCGCCGTGATTGTAGAGTATCGGCTCTACACCGTCCTTAGCGTTTTTCTTCTTCATTACCTCAACGGAGTTCTGAAGTATTCTAAGTGACAGACCCTTGTTTTCTTGAGCCATCAGGATGGGGGCATTTGGCCATCTTTGAGATATGTATGGCAAAGAAGAGAGATGGTCATAGTGAGAGTGGGAGATCATTATCACATCTAGATCGTCTATTTTGTCAATTTCCGGTAGCGACTCAAAACCTTCCTTTACTGGGTGTCTTCCTGCATCGATTAAAATATTCTTTCCGTCCAGACTAAGGAGATAGGAGTTTGCGCCTATCTCGCGGCCGCCACCAAGCGGCGTTAGTGTCATCAAATTTCCTCCTTCTTATTACAATTCTAACAAAAACAAGGAGAATTAACTTGAACTGTCTTCTGATACAATTGCTTTGTCGAAAAGGGGTGATTTCATGGAACAAGACTGGACAATAATACTCGACTTCGCTTACCTTTCCATCCTGATAGGTGTAGCTTCTGTTCTGAAGAGAATCATCACTCCCCTCAGCAAGGTTCTTATTCCAAATGCCGTTATTGCCGGATTTCTTGGAATACTTTTCGGTCCGGAGGTTCTGAAGATAATTCCCTTCTCATACGATAGACTTGGAAACCTTGTCTATCACTTGATGGCAATAGGTTTCATTGCAATTGCGCTTAAGAGAACGAGGCGCTCGACTACAAAATCGTCTGTCAATACCGGGTTCCTTATAAGCATGTCATACGCTCTTCAGGGTCTCGTGGGGTTTGTCGTTGGTATCGCACTTGTGGGATTGTTCTTCAAAGATCTCTTTCCACCTTTCGGCCTTCTCTTGGCGCTCGGATTTGCTCAGGGTCCCGGTCAGGCCTATTCGCTGGGCAGCCAGTGGGAAGCGTTGGGCTTTACCGGAGGGGGTGCCGTGGGCCTTAGTGTTTCAACATTAGGCTTTCTCTGGGCGGCCTTTGGCGGAATAGTGATGTTGAACACAATGGTGTATAGAAAGCGACAGATCGGTATCCAGATCGAGAAACCGACCGTCAGGAAGAGAATCGAGGCGACTATCAGGGACTTCGAATTCTCGGATATAGACGGCTTCACGATTCAGATTTTGGCAGTTGGAATTGTTTATCTTGTCACTTACCTTTTTCTGAAGTGGTTCACGGGTCTGATTGGAGGGCTCGGAACCTTTGGCGAAACCTTTGCCCAAGTTTTGTGGGGCTTCCACTTTGTGATTGGTGTTCTCTTTGCAATGGGTTTCAGAGTGATTTATGAGAAGATCAGAAAATCGGAAAAGTATAAAACGGAATACATGAACGACTTCCTTCTTCAGCGTATTGGCGGGGGTGTGTTTGACTTCATGGTTGCCGCATCTATCGCGGGTATTTCGTTCTCGGTTATCCAGGAGTATATCTGGCCGGTAATAATTCTCACCTCCGTAGGAGGACTATTCATAGCGGGATATACTATTTGGTTTGGGAAGAGGATTTACGAGAAGGCCCCGCTGGAACACATAGTTACCTTCTTTGGCATGCACACAGGAACGCTTTCTACGGGTATGGCATTGCTCAGAGAAGTAGATCCAACCTTTGAGACCGGAACTGCCGAGGACATGGTTTTCGGAAGTGGCCTGGCATTATTCCTTGGCATTCCAATGCTCATACTGCTGAACATTCCGATTCTTGGTTACAGAACAGGCCAGCCAATATACTATCTTTACTTCATACTGGGTCTGGCTGTGTATATCGGAGCAATGTATTTCTTCTGGTTCAGAAAGGCAAAGATAAGAAGCAGAGAAAAGAAGAGTCAGAGCGTAAATAGCCGCTGAGAAAAGCCATTATCCGTCACAGGTCCGCCGTCCTCCGACAAAAGCGGAAAGAGTGGGTTATGGGAGCGAGTTTCAAAGAACGGGTTATCAAAACCGGATCCCGAAACAAGTTCGGAATGACATTCCTTTACGTTATTCTGGCATACTTCTGGCCAAAATTTGGTTCGTTAAACTATTGAAGAGGATGATCTCTATCCTTAGGAAGATTGATCCTTAATAGCGGGCGTGCCGCCGCACGCCCCTACATCCGTTTGGATCGAATCTATTCGCACATGCAACTCACAACTGGAACTTGCAACCGTTCTTTTCTGAGAACGGAGAACCTTTCAACGGTCAACCAGTTTCTCTTGCTCTTACGAACCCGCTACCTGCTACCACTTGCCACGGTTTCTCAAAAGCCCAGATCCCGGATCAAGTCCGGGATGACAGTGTTAGGTGGTTGTGAATATGTCACATCCCGTCATCTGAACTTGATTCACCATCTCTCTCTTTCTTTTCGGAGAACGGAAAACTGTTCAACGGATAACGAGTTCTCCTGCTCTTACGAACCCGCTACCTGCTACCACCTGCCACGGTTTCTCAAGAGCCCAGATCCCGGTTCGAGTCCTGGATCACAATGTCAGATGATTCTGCGATTCCTTTATGGGGGCGAACGGCTGCTTTTTCGCCCAAGAAGGGAACCAACAACGTGGCACTATGCGTTTCATGACAAGCTCTACAGGATGAAAGTGTTTGGTGCTTCTTGAAATATCACGTCCCGTCTGAACTCCATTTGGCAACTTGATAATCGAAAAGACAAAAAAACTGTACAATTCGAAATCCATCGGGTATAAAGAAACAGAATCTGTTTTGAGCCTTGATTTGGTAACCCTGAATAGGAGAATCAAAGGGTAGGCCTTTGAGAAAAGGCTACTAGGGGTGACTGTCCGCTAAAGCAACCATACCCACCGATGATCTTTGACGGCAAAGTGTTCTATGTCAGTAGCGGTCGTCTTCTGTAGCTACACACGTTAACCTTGCGAACGTCTGAAGACACACCTTGAATTGTCAGAAGTTGCAGCTCTTCTTTGGTTATTAAGAAGATCTCATTTCTTCAAAGAGCTTTCACGGATATTTAGTTCCACGTCGATGATGATTTTTCGTAGAGGAAAGTCCGGGTTTGCAAGTCTTTCGAGAAGAGTCTGGAGAGCCAATTCTCCCCAGTTGAACTTGCTGTAATTCACAGAGGAAAGAGAAGGGTAGACCATCATTGAGAATTCAAGGTCGTCATAGCCAACAATTCCAACATCTTCGGGAATTCGGATTTTCTTTTCGTGTAAAGCTTTTATCGCTCCATAGGCAAGGAGATCGTTGAAGCAGACAAGCCCATCGAATTTCTTGCCGGACTCAATTGCTTCCTTAATTGCCGCATAGCCTTCATAGATTCTGTGCTGTTTTTCCAGATTGGCGTTGATCAAGTGATTCTCTTCTTTATATTCTATTCCGTTATCCATTATTGCTTTCTTATAGCCTTCGAAACGTCTTCCGTAATAACCGGTCTTGTACAGGAAGTTATCCAGAAATAGTATCTCTCTTCTTCCCGTTTCTATCAGGTGGTTCGTGGCCATGTACATTCCTTTGAACTCTTCTGTGTAGACACAGTCTATTATTCCTTCTTCTTTGCTCCAGCCAATAAGGACTCCGTTTCTTGTAATTCCGTACTTCTGATACTTCCTTATCTCTTCCTGAAGCGGGAAGATCACGAGGCCGTCAACTCTATACTGAATCAAGGTCTTTATGGCTTGCTCTTCTCTCTCCTGTTCTCCTTCAGAGTTCATTCGTATCAGTTTGTAGCCTTGAGTGAAGGCTTCGCTCTCGAGACCTGCCATGAATTCTGCGAAGAAGGGATTAGAGCTGTCGGACAGAACAACACCAATTGTGTTGCTCTTGTTTCTCTTCAGTTGCGAAGCCGAGAAGTTCTTAATGTAACCCATCTCCTCTGCTGCTTCCTGAACGACTTTCTTTGTTCTTGCGCTAATATCCGGATGATTGCGCAACGCTTTGGAAACCGTTGTTATTGCGAGACCGGTTTTCTCGGAAATATCTTTCAGAGTAGCGTACTTTCTTGCCACCTCTCACCCTTCCCTCTAGCGAGTTTCATGGAGGATTGCTTCCATTTGTCAAGACTATTCTATATCATACTTTTTATATGCGCTCTAGATAAATTTCCCCGTGATTACAGGAATTCTCAGAAGTCTTCGATACTTCTAGTCCTTTGAAGGCGCTCCGAGATCACTGGTCATCGGTTGACTACTTCCTCTTTCTAATAAGAGTATGGACGACCACGGCGGAAATGATCAGGAGACCTATTATGAAACGTGTCCAGAAACCTTTGAGACCTGCAGCGACTATTCCTGCCTCGAGGGCTCCGATCATGAAAGCTCCAAGGAAGGTGCCGAATATGCTGGCCTCTCCGCCGAACATCGAAGTGCCTCCCACGAAAACCGCAGCCATGACCATCATTAGGTAACCTTCCCCCATGGTGGGCCACCATGTTCCCATTCTGTACAGATCGAAAATCCCGGCCATTGCCGCCAAAGCGCCCATAAGCGAGAAGGCTCCGATCTTTACCCAGTCGACATTTACACCCATCATCCTTGCAGCTTCAACGTTATCGCCGACAAAGAGTACGTGTTCGCCGAACTTGTGCCTAAATAGCAAAAAGAAGAGAAAGACTGCAATACCTAAGAACCAAAGCGATTGAAGGGGAACGTTGCCGATTTTGCCCACAAGAAATTGATGAGAAAGTGAACCTCTTACTCTCACAATTATGGCCGTTCCGTTTGAGAGCAAATTGCTCAGCCCTCTTATAAGGAATTGCATTCCCAGAGTAACAACGATTGATGGGACACCGACTTTAGCAATAATCAGTCCATTTACGATTCCAACCAGTATCCCCGATCCTATACAGGCGAGAATGGCGAAAAAGAAGTTCCCTGTGCTGGCATAGACACTCGCAAATAGGAATCCTGATAATGCCATGACAGACGGGAAAGAAAGGTCGATCTCACCTAGAGCAAGAATGAAAGTGAGACCAAGGGCCATTATTCCAATTGTGGGGACGGAAGCTAGAAATGAAAAGTAGATGTCTGCTCTCAGGAATACGGAAGGGCTGGTGATAATAAAGAAAAGGACAACCAGGCTGACCATTATGACAAGTCCAAATTGAGATCTGTATTTATAGAAAAGGCTTTGCTCTGTTCTCTCATTAGCTTTGGTCATGAAAACAACCCCCTGTAGCCTACTTGATTTTCGACTTGGTGAATTCGATTAGCTCTTCGTTGAGCTTCTCCAGCGAGATGTCTCTTCTGTAGTATTCACAAACGACTTCACCTCTATCTATGACGACGAATCTATCGGATACAGGGTAGACGTTTGCGATATTGTGTGAGATATAAACACACGACTTGCCTCTCTCTTTCACTGCCAGGATGAAGTTGAGCACCTTTTTGACTTCCTGAAGCGACAGTGCCATTGTTGGCTCGTCAAGTATTACCAAGTCCGAGTCAAAATACATCGCTCTCGAAATGGCAACACCCTGTCGCTCTCCGCCGGAAAGCGTTCTTATGTATGATTCTGCTCCAGCCCCGATTCCTCTAAATCTCATCATCTCTCTCATTATCTTGTTAGTTTCTTTGATTTCTTCCTTAACTCTTATGAAGCCGAGTCTGTTGGTTATCTGCCGTCCCAGAAAGATGTTTCTCCAGAGCTGCTGTTTCTCTCCAAGAGCCTTTTCCTGATAGACGGTCTCGATTCCGAATCTATGCGCTAATTTCACACAGTGATGCCTGGGATGAATCTTCTTACCCTTTATGTACATTTCACCCGAGTCAAAGGTATGGACTCCCGAAATAATCTTAATCAATGTTGACTTGCCAGCCCCATTGTCACCGAGGACACCTACCACTTCGTTGGGGCCGACGTGAAAGTCTATTCCCCTCAAAGCCTGAACCCCACCGAAGGATTTATGAATGTTTTTCATTTCAATAATGTTCTCGCTCAAGGGACCTCCTCCTTCTTTAAACTGAAAATGCCAACAAGCGGAAGGGGCTCTCACCCCTCCCGCAATTCACAGTGTTCATTCAACAGAGATTATCTGATTCCCTTCTCTGCCAGTGGCGCTATGAAGTCGATGTTGTCAGGACCTATCAAGCCGCCTCCTGTGTCGATGTGGAGTCCAGAGAATCCGAATTTCTTTGTCAAATAGATCTGCATCACCGGCAGGAAGCCCTGCAGGAATGGCTGTTGGTCAAGAACGAGGTCCGTGTAGCCCGACTTGATACTCTCGACAGTTGCCGGTGAGAGATCGAAGCCGGCTCCGTAGATTTCATCGGGACCATAGCCTGCAGACTCAAAATATGCTTGCTGCGCGGATGTGAGGTTCCCGTGATCGGTCACCACAACCTTGCAATTGGGATTGGCCTGCAAGTACCCCACTATTACAGGAATTCCGTTGGCCGCATCTTTGTCGACCTCAGCAGATATCTCGATATAGTCCACAATGAGGCCGCCGTTCTCAAGAGCATCAATGGCTCCCTGGGTTCTCTGCCCTCTTGTTGGCTGGGACTTGAGGCCCCAGACGAGTGCATGGTCACCTGGTTTTACATTTGCTCTTTGCAGAATGCCTTGACCCAACGTCCAGCCGGAGGCGTAAAGTTCCTGGCCCACATAGCCGAATCCTTGGCTTGCGAATTCCGCCTGGAGCCCGGGCAAGGTTGCATTCTGGCTTGTTACGATAATTCCTTTCGCAACCGCTTCTTCGACGAAGGGTCTATAAGCGTCATCGCCAGGGTGCCCCATTATTGCAATACCGTCTGGATTTGCAGCTATGGCCTGTTCGAGTTGGGTAACCATTATCTGAGGACTCCATTCTGACCACAGATAGTGCATCTCAACTCTGTCGCCCAGAATTTCAGCCGCATGAACGGCTCCGTTGTAGACCACAGTAGCAAATGTACCACCCGGACTGCCTCCAGGGAAGAAGTAAATGACAACTGGGTCGTCATCCTGAGCCATCAGTGCTGACGGAATCGCGAGAACCATAAACAGAAGTACCAGAACGAATCCAAGTCTTTTCGACATTTAATCACTCCTTTCGGATTTTGTGAGACCGCATTTAAGCGAAATGACGATAGAATAAAGGATTGTCGCAGGAAGGATACAATTGGATGTCACATGGAAATCGCAAGAAAGTCAAAATTTACAACGTTACCTACAACGATAATACTCCAACCAGTCTAGTGACCAAAGTCCGAGCTGAGCCAAATGGGGGCGATTATGGATGATTATTCTTGATGAGAATCGAAAAAGTAGTTCGTTTTCAAAGATTCATATAATAGTGAGGATAAAGAACCATTGAAAAGAGCCGTTATCCGTCACAGGTCCGCCGTCCTCCAAAAATAGCACAAAGAGCGGGTTAGCAAGAACGGGTTATCAAAACCGGGTTATGAAAACTCAGAAAAGGGATTGATTTGCGCAAAGGCAGATTTGCTTCGGGAAGACGCAGTGAGGGACTTACGATAAACTGCTATGGGATGACAATTCCAGACGATTATGCAGTTCTTTCTGTAGGGGCGAACGGTTGTTCGCCCGAAAGAGAACCGTGCAAAAGGAGGGACCTCACATACGGAGAACCGGGTCTGGGTTTTTCGCTTCTAGCTGAATAGACGGTGACATACGGTTAGGAACTCGTCAGTCCACTATTCGAAATGCTACGGGATGACAATTACATACGATTATGCGAATCTTTTGTAGGGGCGAACGGCCGTTCGCCCGTGAGAGCTTGACAATATGTACGCATCGTAGGCAATGTTTGTTGGGAGCAATGGTTGATGGCAGAGTAATCTTGAGTAGCATTGGCAGAATCGTTTATGAACATGTCATCCGCAGTGAGAAAGAACTGAATCGAATTCGTGAGTACATTGAGAATAACCCCTTGAGATGGCAGATAGACAGGGAGAAGCCCGACAGAAAGACAAGTCAGGTCCGTTCAACCATTGAAGAGGACGATCTTTATCCTTGGGAAGATTGATCCTTAATAGCGGGCGTGCCGCCGCACGCCCCTACATCCGTTTGGATCGAATCTATTCGCACATGCAACACCACACTTGGAACTTGTAACCGTTCTTTTCTGAGAACGGAGAACCTTTCAACGGTCAACCAGTTTCTCTTGCTCTTACGAACCCGCTACCTGCTACCACGTACCACGGTTTCTCAAAAGCCCAGATCCCGGATCAAGTCCGGGATGACAGCCCTTTCCGTCATTCTGGCATGATTCTGGCCAGAATCTCGATTCATAGCGAAAAACGAGAACTGCGCAAGAAGAGAGATGATGATAAGAACGAGAAGAAAGAGATCTTGTGCAGAGTGACCATGCAATTTTCAGGGCAGGCTCTACGAGATTACAGGGTCTGGTAGCTCCCAAGGCGCGTAATTTTCAACGAATTCGCCCTATTAACATGGTCACACATTTATCAGACTTTTCGATCAAGCCATTGCCTAGAAGAGACTAGCCTCCACTACACAACACTAAAATTGTCGCATTCCAGGTGCTGTGGAATCAACCAAATGGACAGAAGCAGATCTCTCGCAATGCCTTCCAACACTTTGTCTTGAATGAAGTTTGAGACTAAAAGATGAGAATGCCTACCCAATGACAGGCACAATAGTACGAGACCAGAGCATTACTCTTGTCAACGACTCAAATGAATCAAACAATGCAGTTGGTTCCAGAATAATGAGTAAATCGGGCATAATCATCTCTGGTTAAGGCCATTAGGAACACGACGGTCAAGAACGCATTTTAGAAAGTAGTGAAGCAGCGTTATTATTTGTTTAGTTACTAACCAAACAAACAGTCTTGGTGGTGATGATTTGGCAAGTCTCAACGAAGTGAAGTCAAAGAACAAGAGGTTGATTCTTGATCTTGTGAAGTCTAACAAAGTGATTTCAAGGGCCGATCTCTCAAGGCTTTCGAATTTGACGAGAGCTACAATTTCTTCACTTACTAGTGAACTCATCGAAGAAGAATTCCTTGAGGAAAAAGGAATCGGGTACTCCAAAAAAGGCAGAGGTGGTCGAAGGCCTGTTCTGCTTAGTTTTGATAGTAAGAAAAAACTTTTCGCAGGAATAGATCTTCACTGGAATCACTTTCAGATAGCAGTATCGAACATTCTTGGAGATATTCTTGTTGAGGAAACCCATCAGTTTCCTGGCAGACTTGCTCCTAATGAATACTTTTCGAAAGTGAATGATGTTTTTGGCAATATGTATAGAAAAGAAGGAATCTACGGTGGATTGTCGGCGATCGGAATTAGTTTATACGGTGTGGTAGATACCTGTAATGGAATATTGAAATTCCCAAGCCATATGCACTGGCCACAGATTGATCTTAAAGAATATTTGGGGCAACTGCCCGCTCCCGTCTTCTGGGAGAGCAGATCAGCCGCATCTCTTATCGCCGAAACATGGTTTCATGAAGAGCTATACACAAAGAAAGGCATGATCGTCTTCATCAATGTGATTGAAGGAATTGGTGGAGCAGTAATGATGAACGGTGAAATCCTAAAGAACAACGGAATAAGCACCGGAGAGATTGGCCATACCACAGTAAACTTAGAAGGAGAAATTTGCACTTGTGGCCGGCAGGGATGTTTGGAAGCCTATGTTTCTGATAGGAAGCTGGTCGAGAGTTATGTTGATCTACTGGACAATCTGCGTTTGCCCACCGAGAGCATAAGGGATATGGCCAGAGAGATATCTCGGATGGCATCACTTGGTGAGTTACCAGCGGTGAAGGCTGTTCAGAAGATCACAAAAATTCTTAGTGTGGGAATAGGGAATGTTATAAATTTTCTTAGTCCTAACTACGTAATAATCGGTGGCTTCATTACTGAAGCATGGTCTGTGGTAGAACCGATTATTAAGGAAGAGGTAGCCCATAGAGCGCTTCCAGGTCTGTCCGTTTCTACTGAAGTAGTCAAGAACAAGTACGGTGATAGGTCGGGGCTAATAGGAGCGATCGCAGTTGCGATAAGAGAGAGTTTGAGAAGAGTTGGATCTAATGGGACTTCTAATTTGGAGAACACATTTGTTAACCAATAGCCAGTATCTCAATTTCACGAAAGCTTACGTTGCTGTATCAAGGAGGAGACAATAGGTGAAGCCCGAAAAGAATAACGCTCGAGAGAAGCTGGAAATACTGCTTGTTGCTGATGTCCACATGGGGCCCAGCAACACAACAAGGCCAGGAGAAGAGACACCAGATCTGATGGAGAGATTCGCCAAAGAGATCAACACAGTTATCAAACCGGATATTTTGGTTGAGCTGGGGGATAGAGTAAATAATTTTAACCATGAAGAAGATAGAAGAAACGCGCTGAGATTCTCAGAAATTATCAGAAGTTTATGCTTACCTTACTATTTGGTACTAGGAAATCATGATCTTCACAATCTGACTAAGGAGGAGAACAAAGAGATATTCGGGGCAGAGGTTGGAAGGAGAACATCCTACGCAAATGGGTTCAAGCTCATTTTCCTGGACACAGAAGAGCCCGTTATTGAAGGTGTGGGAGGCAACATCTCTGAAGAACAACTGAAATGGCTAAGTGTGGAGCTCAATAGCGAAGAGACGCCCAAAATAGTCTTCGGCCATCATCCCGTGGACAACCAGGTGATTTCTGAAAATCCTCATTTTCTACAATTTCCTCACCTGGCATTTTTGAAGAATAGAGAAAGAGCAAGAGATCTAATAGAAAGTGGGAAGAATGTGCTTGCTTATGTGAATGGTCATGTACACTGGTTTAGTTTTGAAGTAGGAGAAAAGATACCGTTCATATCGGTTCCGTCATTTACGGAGGCTTGGCCAGAAAAGAAAGGAGCTCCAGGAATGTTTGCGAAGTTATCGGTTTCCATGAATGGGAATGTAGAGGTTGCCGTTGGCAGCCTGAGTCCCAGGAGGACCCTGGGAAAATTCTTGTGGACAAAACAACACTGATTTTTGTTGGGAAAGTACCTAACAAGAAAAGGTGGGGAAATGCATGCGAAGATTCTTTGCAACGGCGTTAGTCCTTTTGGCAGTCTTCTCAGTAACTGTAATTGCTGCCGATCCGACTATTCTTAGGTTCTATTTCCCGGTGGGAGTTGCCGGGCCTCTGGCAAGGTATATGGGAGAACTTGCTGACGAATTTATAAAACTCATCCCGAAATCATCGTTGAACCTATCTACTCTGGCGGTTATCCAGAGACTCTTCAGAGGGCTTTAACTGCTTCCAAAGCAGGAAATCCGCCTGATGTAGCGCTACTAACCGCAGCAGACGTCTGGACAGCTGCAGACGAGAATATTATCCTTTCTCTTGAAGCCTTCATTGAAGCCGAAGGTGGAGACGCATTTCTGGAGCCTTATTTCCAGGCGTTCCTTGAAGACTGCGATGTTGCTGGAGAGATGTTTGCGATTCCATTCCAGAAGAGTACTCCAATCTTCTACTACAACAAGGATATGTTCAGAGAAGCAGGCCTGGATCCAGACAAACCACCTTCGACGTGGACTGAACTGAAGGATATTGCATCCAAGCTAGTGATAAAATCGGGTGACGAGACAGAAAGATGGGGAGTTGAGATTCCAATTGACCAGTGGCTTCTCTCTGCGTTCATTATGCAGAATGGAGGAGTGGTTAACAACGAAGAGGGAAACGAGACTTGTTTGAACAGTCCTGAAGCTGTCGAAGCGCTTGAGTTCATGAGATCTTTGGTAGCGGAGGGTTTGACTCCAGCCAGGAGACTGTTCGGAGACTCGTCTGCTGATTTTGTTGCCGGAACAACCGCTATGATGTACAACTCCACAGGTAGTTTGACATTTGTTAGGGATAGTGCGACCTTTGATTGGGGAGTAGCTTTCCTTCCTATGAATGTGGTAAGGGCTGTTCCAACAGGAGGCGGACAGCTTGTAATTATGTCAGGAATCCCCGAAGAGAGACAAAAGGCTGCATGGGAGTTCATAAAATGGATGACACTACCAGAGCAAGCGGCAAAGTGGAGCATGTTAACTGGTTACGTTGCTGTTCGTGAAGATGCATTTGATGTTCCAGCTATGAAAGAATATGTAGAAGGATTCCCATTTGCATTGAAGGCAAGGGAACAACTTCAGTACGTTCCCGCTGGAGAACCACCAGCGACACATGCTGCGAGACAGATAGCTCGTTTCATGACAGATGCTCTTGAAGGCGCCATTGCCGGTATCATCAGCCCTGAGAATGCTCTAAATGCCGCTCAGGAAGAGGCAGAAAGAGTATTGAGGCCTTATAGGTAGAGATTGGCGAGGAGGAGCAGCTATTTGCTCCTCCTTTCTTGTTGTTAATGGGGGTGCTAGAAATGAGAATGACTAAGAGATGGAGAACCTACCTACTCGGATATTTGCTGATTCTTCCAAGCTTTTTGTTTCTGATAGTGTTTACATACTACCCGGTGGTCAGATCCGTTTGGCTGAGTCTCTTTCAGAAAGTGGCAGGAGGAGTTACAAAGTTTGTTGGGCTAGCAAACTACGAGTACACGTTAGGAAGTAGGCTTTTCAAGCAAGTCATTCTGAACAATCTTGTTTACTCCATTGGAAGTGTTATACCGGCAATCCTATTGGGCTTGCTGTTTGCGATTCTTCTAAACAAGAAACTAAGATTAAGAGGAGCTTTCAGATTTTCCATCTTTTACCCTACCATGATTCCTATTGCGGCAGCATCAATGGTATGGATCTTTCTTTTCAGCCAGTCATATGGGCTTTTGAACAAGGTACTTGATGTTCTTAATCTGCCATCGAATATTGATTGGCTCAATACCACTCCGTACGCAATGGTTTCAATAATAATAGTCTCCGTGTGGAAGTTCTCAGGTTACTACATGTTGCTCTTTCTCTCTGGATTGCAATCTATAGATGAAAGTCTGTATGAAGCGGCTGTGATTGAGGGAGCAAATCCGTGGCAGAAGTTCAGAAAAATCACCCTGCCCCTTCTTTCGCCTACAACTTTCTTTGTTACTCTAATGGCAATCATAAATTCCTTTCAATCAGTAGATCAGGTTTACGTGATGACAAGAGGCGGGCCCTATAACACCACAAATGTATTACTTTATTACATCTATCAAAATGGCTTTGTTTACTGGGATACGGGTGTGGCTAGCAGTGCCTCTGTTGTTCTGTTTTCGATATTGTTGATCTTCACCTTTGTATACTATTTTGGATTGCAGCACTTTGTTCATTATGAGAGGTGATTTGATGAAGCGAAGAAGGTTTCTCTCAAGTTCTCTTGTTTACATAATACTTATTGTGTTTTCGCTCATCATTTTGATGCCCCTCATTTGGATGACAACTACTGCATTCAAAACGAAGACAGAGATTTTTTCGATGCCCTTCAACCTTCTGCCTACGAAAGCGAATCTTGACAATTTCGCAAATGCTTGGTCTTATGCTCCCTTTACTAGTTACTACTTGAATACGGTAATCACGTCTTTCGGGCTTCTGGCTATCCAAATAGTCACAATAACAATGGCAGCGTATGCCTTTGCCAGATTACATTTCCCAGGCAGAGATTTTCTTTTCATTTTGTTCCTAACGCAACTAATGATTACACTGCAGAGTACGATTTTTCCCAATTATCTTACGATTAGTCAGATGGGTCTAATTGATACAAGATTAGGAGTTATGTTGCCATATTTTGCTTCAGCAATGGGCACTTTCTTGTTGAGACAGGCATTTAAGAGTGTACCAGAATCTCTTGAGGATGCTGGAAAGCTTGATGGATGCAACACATTCCAGTTAATTAGGCACGTTTTCCTTCCGATTGTGAGGCCAACACTGATTGCCTTTTCGATAATTAGTGTCACATATCACTGGAACGAATTTTTATGGCCTCTATTGGTAACAGAAACTTCCAGATCAAGGACACTGACAGTTGGGCTCACGATATTCGCTCAGCAGGCAGAAGGTGGAGCCGAATGGAGCTTGCTGATGGCTGCAACCTTGATTGTCGTTGGTCCTCTTCTGATAGCTTTCACAGTTTTCCAAAAGCTTTTTGTTCAAAGTTTTGCTAATTCGGGGATGAAAGGATAATGGTGTTTGGAGAGGCTATTTCAAAGCTGGAGAAAATTGTCGCAGTTTTTTCCGATATTGATGGAACTCTTTTGAACAGCAAAGAGGAACTAACTGAGGAGAATGTTTTTGCTCTGAGAGAGGCAGTGAAATCTGGAATTTATTTGGTGTTTGCCAGTGGTCGCTCCACAGTGTCTATCAGAAATGTTTTGCCTCAAGAGATAGAATCTAATAACATTATTGCTTTCAACGGTTCAGGAATAACTGTTGGAGGAAGATTGATTTCTAGGACAAAGCTAGATCCATTAGTTGCATCTTCTATCACGAGGAAGGCATTTGACAATTCTATCCATATTCACGCCTATATTGATGATAGACTGGTTTTCTCGGAAATTAATAATACAGCTGCGGATTATGCCTTGCATGCAGGATTAGAACCTGTAGTAGTACATGAACTCGCTGAGTATCTGAAGACTCATGCTCCTACAAAGCTAGTGATTATTTCAGCCACTGAAGAGATTCCTATGGTTAGAGATGGTTTTGCTCGTGACTTTCCACTTATCAGATTCACACGGGCGGGTGATATCTACCTGGATGTAACTTCGCCTGCTGTTGACAAAGGCAAAGCACTTGCTATTGTATGCAAGGAGCTCGGTATTTCACCCAAAGAAGCAGTTGCTTTCGGCGACAGTGATAACGATATTGAGATGCTTAAGTCTGCGGGAGTTTCTGTAGCCATGGCTAATGGTTCATGGGAAGCCAAGAAAGTAGCCACACTAATCGGACCTTCAAATGATGAAAACGGTTTTGCCAGAGTTTTGATGGATCTACTTCAGCGTCAAATTGGGAGAACCGAAACCTATAGGCCTACGCTTGATTAAGATAGGAGGAAATGAATTGATTACGATAAATGAAGTCCGTGAGCAACCCAAGATACTTGCTGAAGTTGCCAAGAACTATGAAGAAATCGTTCGAAGGACTAGGGAGATCATTCAGAAAGCCAATATAAGTCAGATTGACTTTGTCGGTTGTGGTAGTTCATATTACCTTTCAATGGGTCTGTCTATGCAAGCAAGGCGAATGTCTGGTGGTAAAGTCAAATCAAGATTGTTGAGCGGTTCAGAGGTTATGCTTGGGCTTGCTGATGTTGTTCCAGGATCTGTTGTTGTGGGTATTTCCCGTTCAGGCGAATCTTCCGAAACGGTTGCGGCAATTAAAGCGGCAAACATGGGAGGCGCCCTAACCGTTGCTGTAACGTGTTCTGAAGAAAGTTCGATCTCTCGTTTCGCAAGTGTCAGTCTTGAAATTGGCTTTGTTAAGGAAGAAGCAATTGTCATGACTAAGTCTTTTACGTCAATGTCTTTTCTAATGTCAGCTCTCTGTAGAGATCTCTTTACTCATGAGCTTCTCGATAGATATTTGGAAGTAATTCCATCGATATCTCAAGAGATTATTGCTAATGCGAATTTTGAACTTGAGCTCATTAAAGCAGGAACTTTCACTCATTATGCATTCCTTGGTTATGATGAGTATTTTGCTGCCTGTATGGAAGGCGTGATAAAGGTTACAGAGATTTCTCTCTCAGACGTTGATTGTTATCAGACACTTGAGTTTAGACATGGACCAAAATCAAAGATTGGCCAACAATCTCTTGCGGTCGTGTCAACAAATCCTAAGGCTTATGATCAAGAGTTGAAAGTTGCTCATGACATCATGAGACTGGGAGGTACAGTACTCTATATTCACTCAGGCACGAGTAGAAATGAGCACTCGATCTCAACCGGTTATCCCCAAAAAGACTTCGGAGATTGGTTCCTTAGAGCTATGCCTTTTCAGTTAATAGGAATCAAAAGGGCCTTAATAAAAGGCGTTGATCCTGATTCGCCGAATAATCTCACAAGAGTCGTCGAAATCTAGAACCGTCTTCGTTTTTAGAACGGCAGACCGCCTCGTTTATTGTAATTTTAATCAGTTTTATGTTAAGTCCCTACACTTTCGGTAGAGCCATATGCCAAATGATATCAATTCTATATCCTGTCTATCTTCAGTGAGACGTTTAGTCAGAAATCAGACTCTATTACCGCTTCCAAGAAGTTCTATTTTCTCTTTTACTGTCTCCTTGACTCTTAGAACAGCTAATTTTAGTAGTTTCAGCTGATCGTTTAGGCTTGGGTCATTCTGTAGGACTTCTCTAATACCCTCAGTAAAAACGGTCTTCAGTCTTGTACCGATATTTATCTTGGAGAACCCAGTTGTGGCTATGTACTTGAGGTCGTTGTCAGAGACCCCGCTGGAACCATGAAGTACAAGTGGTACGGGTGAGACTTCAGATACCGCGTCAACCAGATCCAAATGAATTTTAGCTTCTTGCTTCTGCATTCCGTGTGCAGTGCCTACGGCTACGGCAAGCGCGTCGACGTCGGTTGCCTCACAGAACATAACTACATCTGAAGGATCGGTAAGTATCTCAACGGCCGATTCTCCTTCTTCACCCTTTGCCACTCTTCCCAATTCGGCTTCAACCGATACACCGAAAGCTCTTGCAACCTTGACTGCAATCTTGCTGTTGGCAATGTTTTCTTCAACGGGCAACATGGAGCCGTCGTACATAACTGAAGTGAACCCTGCGTGGATAGACTTGAATATCAGTTCAAGACTGCTGGCGTGGTCTAGATGTGCAACGACCGGTATATCGACCCTGTCAGCCAAGTCTTTAACTAGAGCCGCTGCGAGCGTCGGCCCCCAGTGTTTTATACAGGTTCCAGCGGCCATGAGTATAACCGGTGATCTTGCTTCCTGCGCTGCTTCTACAATCGCAACGAGGTCCTCGTAGAGATGAAAGTTGAAACCAGGCACGGCATATTTTTTTGCTTGCGCATCCTTAAGAACATCTGTAAGCGATACTAACGGCATATTATCCCTCCTGAATGTCTATCTTTTTGCTTCTTTCTATTGCCAGATACTCTTTCGCGTTCTTCTCATAGATCTCTTTCAGCGTTTCACCTAGCTGTTTGTCCGGATGAATCTCTTCCAGTTCGAGAAGGGTTACGCATTTTTCAATAACCTCATCGGCCCCAACACCATGAGCCGCGGCAAAAGCTCCACCCAGAGCGGTCAATTCGCTTGTAGGCAGGACCCAGATCTCTCTTCCGAGCAGTGAAGCCTTGTATTTCATAAGCAGATTATTGAGACTCCCTCCTCCTCCACTGATTATTGGCAGCTCTTTTTTCGTAATCATCTCAATGTTATTCACGATTCGCTTGCTGATTGAGGAAAGGTATATGTAAGCAGATTGCATCAGCTGCTCTTTGTTCAAAGGAATAGGCATTTCAAGGAGTGTTATTCCCTGCAGTCCTTCATTAACAATAAGATCGCCATTCACAAGGAAGAGCGGCCTTGAATTCACATGGCTAAGCCTTTCTATTTCCCTGTTCAGTCTCTCGTATCCTTCCTTCGTGGCATCAGTCTGGGTTAGATCCATTAGAGATTGCAGCAGTTTCCCGTAGTATCTAACATTGCTCTCGATGTAGTACTGATGATCCTTGTATGCTATTCCTACCGTTCCCCCCGGCATAAATGGGCCGGCGAAATTCAGCGATTCGGCGGTACCGGAAACAACGGCGGCAATTACGGAGGCTGAACCCATTGAATCAAAGAGAAATTCCTTGCCACCCGCAAATGCCTGTGCAGCGTAAAGTCCTGTGATATGATCATGGCCTGCACTTACAAGAGGAACTCCGGATTTAGTGTGTCCAACCTGTTCTCCGGTATATTTGAGTTCGCCCATTGTTTCTTCGCTTTCTCCGATGTACTTGACTAATGATGAGTTCCATTTGCGAGAGTGTATGTTGACCATGAAGGATCTGCACGCCTGGCTCATATCCCAGGCTGGTTCGCCCCCCAGTGAGTAAGCAAGATAAGAAGATACTGGCAGCCAGTTCTCGACTTCTTCTGGTTTAAAGGCTTCCTTCTGAAGGAGTATCTTGTAGAGCGAGAAGGTGTAACTATTCTCAACCCCCGTTATTCTGTAAGCAGCCAGACTGTCAACTGATTCTCTGTGACTTTCCCATAGGCGGTAAGTTGATCTGTCGTACCACATCACGGGTTTTGTCAGGACCTCTCTCTGCCTAACCGGGATAACCGTCTCTCCAAAACTAGAAAAGGCTATCGCCGCAAGAGAATGAAGTTTGCCAACCTTTTCGATTACACTCTTGACGTATGATCTGGTAAGTTCTAGATCTAGAAACTCGACTCCCCCCTCTTTATTTTTCGGAGTCGGCGAATGTAGCACTTTCAAGATCCTTCCATCTTCTCCAAGAACCAGACACTTGATGTTCGTCGTTCCAACGTCTATTCCAAGGAAGACATTCATAGCACCACTTCCGTAACAATTACGTCGCCGATTACCTTTTGTACATCGGAGTATTCGAAAATCGCGGCTCCATAATGCATAGTATTCGCGGCGCCGCAAGCGGCAGCAATCTTCAGTGCCTCTCTCTTTGACATCTTCGACTCTTGACCGTAAATAAGCCCGGCAAAGAAAGAGTCGCCCGAACCAACTGAGAAGTCAGAAAAGACTTTAATTGATCTCGCATGAAGCTTTTCACTCTCCGATAACCATACACTGCCCATTTTCCCATTCGTGATTATTAGATCCGTGATCGAATAGTCCCTTCTGAAATCATCCATTGACTTGAAATCGTCTTTATTGATTCCAAAGGCAACCTTCAGTTCATCCGCGTTGATTTTTAGGAGTTCCGGTGAAGCTGTCACGATCTTAGACAACCAGGAACCGGCGATGTCCACTTTCAAACTGCAACCGGCCTCTCTGGCAATTCTAACAAGTTGAAGAAGGGAACCGTTCTCGAAACCTCTCGGGGCGCTGCCCGAGATTACGAGGTTCATACCCGGTCTGACATGGTCATTAAAAAACTCCATAAAACCCTCTATCTCATTTGGCTTTATAAGAGGTCCAGGTTCGTTTATCATAAGCATTTTGTTTTCGTACTCGTAAACCAGGGCAGTGTTAATCCTGTTTGAATCTTCTATCCAGAAGTTTTCGGTCACTATTCCCAGATGATTACACTCTTTTTCAATTATCGTTCCAACCTGTCCGCCAAGTATGTTTATGCAGAAATACTCACTGTGTCCGAGAACCTTGGAAAGCACTCTCGCAATATTGAGTCCCTTACCGTCCACGAGTGTTACTACTTCGTCTCCTCGTACTACGTTCGGGATCTTTGTAGGATTCTTGAGAATAACCCAGTGATCATAACAAGGATTTAAATTAAGGATACAAGTATCGATGTTATTGCCCTCCTTCATCGTAAACTATGTATTCTTTCACAAATTTTGCTGTAAATTCATCTGTTATAAGAACATCTGCAAAGCCACCTCTAAGCATTCCCACAAGACCGTCCACTTTGTGGTGACCAGCAGCGACAATGACTCTTTCACCTGCATTCATGTATTGCTCAAAGCTAAGGTTAATACACTTGTTGAGAATGTTTTTCTCAAATCTTTTGCCGTTTATATCAAAGTAGTGAGTCAGTACGTCTCCTACGACATCGTTCTTCTCGAGCTCGTCCGCATAGCTCACTTCGAGCAAATTCTCCCTGAACAGGGGTGATCGCGCGATGGAGTATCCAACACTGCAGATGATAATATCCAGTGAGTTCCATAGTTTCTGGATGTTCATGTACTCCAGAGATTGCTTTGTGTTCTCCAGCTGGTGGGCATTTTCGAATATGAAGGGTAAATACATTGGAACGGCCTTTCCCGATAGTCGAGTGGCGAAATTCTGGACTATGTGGTTTATATTAAACCTCTTATCGGCAAGTCTTGCGGTACCCCCTGATAGAGGAATAAGTTGCCAGTCCGGTCTTTCAAGTTTCTCAATCGATTCTGCTACTGTGAAGACTGTGTTGCCCCATCCAAGCCCTATATTCATAGGCTTTTCAGGTAGTGTTTTTAAGTATTTATGAACCTCCCTTGAAAGGGCTTTCAAGACTGTCTTTTCGTTTCTCGCTCCTCTGGCGATGAACATCTTCTTCAGATCATATTTCTCCCTGAAAAAATCTTCGTATTCCTTTCTAACGGATGTTTTTACTGAAGGCTGTTCAACTTCAATATGAACGATTCCTCTTTCTTGCGCCATCTTGAGGTACTTGCTAATCTGTACTCTCGAAACGCCGTACTTATTAGCAATATCCTTCTGTAGCATTCCTTTAACGTAGTAGTCGGTCGCAACCTCGAAGAGCAGTTCATCGCTAATCATCTCTTACTCCTTCACAGATCCGCTTACCAGTCCAGCTATAAAGAACTTCTGTAAGATCATGAATATTATAAGTGGTGGAATCGTCGCTAGTATCGATCCCGCAAAGAGCGGACCCCACCTAGTCTGATACTGACCCACGAAAAGCTGAAGGAACGTCGGGATTGTCTGCTTTGCCTTGGATGTCAGAATGGACATTGAGTACATGAGTTCACTCCATGAAAACAAGAAGGCATAGACGCCTACGGCTGCTATCCCTGGAAGCGTGATCGGCAGAATAACCTTTCTGAACGCCTGACCAAAGGTGCAGCCGTCTATTCGCGCAGCTTCTTCCAGCGATTTTGGTATTGATAAGAAGAAGGTTCTCATGAACATAATGGAAATTGGCGTTGTGAATGGTAAGTAAGATAGGATTAGGCCGAAATATGTATTCAGAATTCCAACATTGTTGAGCGTCTTAAAAATCGGCAAAAGGAACACTACGACAGGAAGCATCTGAAATACCAGAACTCCCGTGAGTAGCGGCCTTTTGAATCTGAATTCGTATCTGGCAAACGCATAAGCCGGGAACAATCCAATAAGTATAGAGAAGAACATTGTCCCGGTTCCTACGATAACACTGTTCTTGAAATAAGACCAGAAATTCATGTCGGCTATCTTGTCAAAGTGCTCTCTCGTTGGTTCGAATATGAAATATTTAATTGGATAGGCATAGATATCAGGATAGGTTTTTATTGCAGTTAGGATAAGCCACACAAAGGGGAAGGCTATCACTACTGAGAGGAATATTAGCAGAGAATAGGTAATTGACCTCTTAACCTTTTTCTTTGTACTTCTCTTCATCTCGCTTCCTCCTTTGCAATGTTTCTCAGGAAAACGAACGCGATAGCGAATATTGCAATGAACAGGATATTTGAAAGTGCGGCGGCTTTATTGAACTCCAGGAACCTGAATCCAAGTTTGTAGATATAGGTAACTACAGTCTCTGTGCCGTATCCCGGTCCACCTCCCGTCATGATATAGATCAGCGGGAAGTAGTTGATCGTCCAGATCACAGTAAGCATAAGAGTTGTCATAATAACCGGCTTAAGCTGGGGAATAGTTATCCTCCAGAATCTTTTGATAGAGTTGGCGCCGTCGATTTCTGCAGCTTCATAAAGATCGGGGGGTATTGTCTGAAGACCAGCTAGGAAAAACATTCCAGAAAGACAAAAGCCTTTCCATATGTTTGCAATTATTACCGAGATCATAGCCATATTTTCAGTAGCGAGCCAGGGTATGTAATCATTTATCATATTCAATTTAACCAGAATATCATTGAGTACACCGTACATGTCGTTGTACATCCACTTCCACATCACACCGGCCACAATGTCCAGCGTTGCCCAGGGAAGTATGAGAATGATGCTTCTGAATAATATCTGCCCTTTTGTCGATTCATTAAGAAGCAGAGCAACGAGCAAGCCCAAAAGCAACTGCCCAAGTACACTTCCTATTACCCAGAAGACGGTGTTAATCATTGATCTTCCGACAACAGGGTCAGTGAATACACTGGTGTAGTTCTGAAGTGTGAAGGTACCCTCTTCTGTTGTGAAACTGCTGTATATGTTCGAGCCTATTAGATAAACGAAGAGCAAGACTACTATCAAGAGATAGGGCAGTACCATTTTGAAGGCTGTCTTCTCTTCTCTTACAAGTTTTTTCATCTGTTTTCAACCCTTTCGTCAGGGATTGTTAAAAGGGCGGGCTCTTGCCCGCCCCATGGAAAGTTTATCACTTAGCCAGTATTGCGTTTACGTTTGTTTCAGCAGTCTTCATCGCTTCTTCAGGTGTGGCTTTTCCAAGAAGTACGTCCTGAATCATGATCTGAATCTGCTCAGAAACCTGAGGATATTCGGGAATTGGAGGTCTTGAGACCGCGTGTGGGAAAGTCTCAAAAATAACCTTCCACTTCGGGTCCTGAAGAACTGGCGCGTCAAAACAAACGTCCTGTCTGGAAGGCATTGGACCGCCTTTAGCTTCGATCCAGGTCATCCAAGTCTCGTAGCTCGTCAGGTACTTAGCGAGCTCCCATGCATTATCCTTGTTTTCACTTGCAGATGGGATAACCAGTGCCCAACCGCCGAGAACACTTGCGGGCGTTGCTCCGTAAGGGTGAAGGGAAACCGTGTAGTTCCCAACTATGTCGGGATTGGCTGTCTCAATCAGCGGGAACGACCAGGGCCCGCCAACAGCCATTGCAACTCTGTTCTGAGCCATCATGTTTCTGTAGTCATCTTCGTTGTAGGTAACTGCATTCGGACTTACAGCATAAGTAAGCGCGAGATCGGTATAGAACTCAAGAGCTCTGAGCCCCTCAGGAGTGTTGAAGGCAGCCGCTGAGTAATCATCCGTCAAAAGCTGACCACCAGCACCGTAAAGGAAGATTATGTAAGCAAGAGTTGTATGCTCTGTCTTGGTACCACTGACTCCATAACCGAAAACTCTCTTGCTAGCATCTGTGAGCTTCATAGCCTGGTAGACCAGTTCTTCCCATGTTGCCGGCGGGTCATTCCTGTCAAGTCCGGCCTGATCGAACATCGTCTGATTGTAAAGAAGAAGTCGGCAATCTGTATACCACGGAAGACCGTATCTTTCACCGTTGTGCAGAACCGTCGGCCACAAATTCGGCCAGATTTCCTCAGTTCCGTCCCAGGAGTCAAGAAGGGTTCCCATTGGTTCTAACCAGCCCTTTTCTGCAAATGTTGGAACCCATCCACCAAGGTCGGCGAATGCGAGATCAGGACCCTGACCTGCCTGTAGTGCCGTCAGAAGTTTGTCGTAGTAAATGTCGAAGCCAAACAGTTGAACCTCTACCTTAAGCCCAGTTTTTTCTTCGAACTCCTTCACAATCATGTCCCAGGTTTCATCCAGCTCAGCAACTTGTCCGCCGATCCAGATATTGATTACCTGTGATACTCCTGTGAAAGCTAATACTACTAGCATCAAGAATACCAATAGCGTAGATTTTCGCATGCAAGAACCTCCCTTTTTTGTATTCAGTTACATATGTAACTTACTTATGTAACTATTTAATTCTACAATTTGGTTACTCTGAAACCAATTCGATTCTGGAGTAATCTAGAACGACTAGATGCAATTAACATTGACTAAGAGAAATAAACGCATTCTTATTGATGAAATTGTTAGTATTAGTTCTTCTCAACGAAATGTTTTGTGGTAGTGTTTTCAAAATGGCAGTAACCTGAATCAGATCGATCATTATGCTTCTAGAATAATGATTAGAAAGTAGATTTGCTCATAATTCTTGAAGGAGCTTGAAACGATAATACCGGAAATTTCGATTCTGACTAAGGCAAAAGAAAAACAAATCAGATACTAAAACGAGTATTCAAAGTCGGTTCAAAGCGACTCTATCAAGACCTATCAACTTAATTATTGGCGGTTATAAAAACAGCCGGAGATTCCACTATTTGATAGAAATGTTGGATCTGTGAAAAGTTGAGAATACAAACCCGGGACTTAAGAACCAGTGGTATCTGCAGCGAGTTTTCGAGAAACAAGTTCGAAGCCCAGATCCCGGATCAAGTCCGGGATGACAGTCCTTTCCGTCATTCTTGCATAATTCTGGCTAGAATTTGGTTCGTTCAACTATTGAAGAGGACGATCTTTATCCTTGGGAAGATTGATCCTTAATAGCGGGCGTGCCGCCGCACGCCCCTACATCCGTTTGGATCGAATCTATTCGCACATGCAACTCACAACTGGAACTTGCAACCGTTCTTTTCTGAGAACGGAGAACCTTTCAACGGTCAGCCGTTTCTCTTGCTCTTACGAACCCGCTACCTGCTACCACGTACCACGGTTTCTCAAAAACCCAGATCCCGAAACAACAAGTTCGGGATGACAATCTTTCGCGTCATTCTGGCATGCTTCTGGCCAGAATTTGGTTCGTTCAACTATTGAAGAGGACGATCTTTATCCTTGGGAAGATTGATCCTTAATAGCGGGCGTGCCGCCGCACGCCCCGTCAACTTGATTATCATTCTAACTGGTTTTCCAAGGTTTCCTAACTCTAAATCCCACAATCTGGTTCAGCTTTCCAGCTGGGGATCTTCTTCTCTTTTGAACAAATGGATAACGTTTTACGTTCGAGTAATTTCACTTCGCCAGTTCGTAGATCTTCTTTACATTATCCTTGTAAAGCTTCACGAACTGACCCAGAGGGCCGTCTTCAGTTGCCTTCTTGGCCATCTCGTCAAACTTGTCGTCTAGAATTCCGGCCTCTGTTAGGGTAACGGGAATGCCGAGGCTCGCGAAGAATTCCTTCAGCCTTTTGATTCCCTCAAGAGCAGCCTTTTCAGGATTACGGAAGTTCGGTTCGACGTCCCACACCCTGTAAGCGAACTGGGCGAAGCGCTCAATGTCATGCTTGTAGACGTATGTCATCCATGGAGCCCACATAATAGCCAGGCCCCCGCCGTGAGCTATGTCATATATCGCGCTGAGTTCATGCTCAATGCCGTGGGTAGCCCAATCTCCTATTCTTCCCGTACTAAGCAAGTCGTTATGCGCTATGGTTCCGGCCCACATGATTTCGGCTCTCGCATCGTAATTTTCGGGCTCTCTTAGAGCTATTGGAGTGTTCCTGATCATCGTTCTAAGTGTAGCTTCGCAGAGTCTGTCCGTGAAATCTACGTTCTTGACATTTGTGAAGTACCTTTCCATTACATGGGACATTATGTCCACTGCCCCGACTGCCGTCTGGTAATTAGGCAGCGTAAATGTCAGTTCGGGATTCATTATTGCGAATTTTGCCCTCATATTTACGCTGTTGGTTGCTCTTTTGTACCAGCCGTCTTCATTTGTAATAACCGATCCGCCGCTTGATTCGCTTCCGGCCGCCGGTATAGTCAGCACTACGCCGAGCGGGAGCATCTCTTCCACTTTCTTGCCTTTTGAGTAGAAATCCCAGACATCACCTTCATAGGGGACGCCAATTCCAATAGCCTTAGCCGAGTCGATAACACTTCCTCCGCCCACAGCGAGGATTGCGTCTATCCCGTTCTTTCGGCATAGTTCAATGCCTTCCTTTACAAGTGAGAGTCTGGGGTTCGGTTTGACTCCGCCCAGCTCGAAGATCTCCACTCCTGATTCTTTCAAGCTTTTGACTACACGATCGTACAGGCCAGTCTTCTTTATGCTTCCTCCACCGTAGTGAAGGAGTACTTTCTTACCGTACCTGGAGATCTCTTGACCAACCTGTTTTTCAGTGTCTCTTCCGAAAACTATCTTTGTTGCATTGTGAAATGTGAAATCTAGCATCAAATCACTCCTCTCTTATATGTATTACTTCATCATCATTAAGACAGTCGGAATTCCCGTTGCCGCGATTTTCAATAATTTCAATTATCCTTTCAATAGATGCTTCAATTATTCTGGCCGTTGCGCCCCATACTACGAAACCAGGAAAGCGGTATCTGATGGTCTTCTTTCCATTCGGCATAATAATTGTCTCTGGGGAGGTAAGGCTAAGAGCCTTTAGCGAAAGAAAGATCACATCCTCAACTTCTCTCCTGTCTAGTTTGAACTCAAGTTTGTCAATGAATCCAGCGAATGAGGTAATTACTTTTCCGGATGTGACTGTAGTGTTTACGTTCAGCGGGCAGACTTCTTCAAGAGAAGACGGAGAGGCACCAATTTCCTCTCTCATTTCCCTTATCGCGCACTCTAGAAGAGTTTCATCGTCTTCAATATGACCCCCAGGAAAGCTGACCTGCCCAGGATGGCTTATTCTTGTTGATCTTCGAGTCAAAAGCAGATAGTATTCCCCGCGGATCTCCACAATGGGTACAAAAACTGCCGTATCTTGATTCTTCTGTTGCAAGACTCCACCTCGCATAAATTCTACTATTATTATCAATTATAATGCTTTTAGGAGGCGATGAAGTGAAGGAAGTAACTCTGGCAGAATTGAGGGGAGTCATCGGAAAGGTTCTTATTGACTTCTTCAGTCCCGGCTGCGGCGTCTGTACAGCGATTGAAACAAAACTTGATGAAGTTGAAGACACTTTTGTTTCCTGGAAATTCTACAAGATAAATACCGTCGAGAATCCTGCGGTTGCTTCAGAACACTCTGTCTTTACAGTCCCGACGATTATCGTGCAGGTCGATGGCAGGGAACAGAAGAGATGGTGCAGATACTTCTCTCTCGAAGAAGTTTTGGACTACCTTCGTGAAATTGATGAGACAGAGAGTTAGTATTTCGGAAGCCAGTCTGCTGTCGCAGGCCAGCCAGGCTTTGCCTGGCCAGTCTCGCTGAGTCGAGGTCAGTTCCCATTGAGATAAGACGCAATGCCACCTTCGGCAGGAGGCGTTTTCACCTTCTCCGTCAACGGTCCCCCGCCCTTCGAGAAGGTAGCACAGTAGCATTTTGAGTAGTTTATGAGTCGGCTGATTTTCTTCGCCAGCCCCGATAATCAAGACCCTAGACCCGGTATCAATTCCGCCATTCTGAGCTCATTTCAGAATCTAGATTTGCTATCTGAAACAACTACATACCGTCTGAACCTTAGAAAGAACTCTGTTTCTTCGATAAGAGCAGTCAAGAAAGAGCATTGTCGAGAGGTTCGCTGCGCTCGCGAGAAGACGAGAGTTATAATCACTGACTGTCAACCGTCCACCGTTCTCCGACAAAAGCGTAAAGAGCGGGTTATAAGAAGCGAATTAGCAAGAACGGGTTATCAAAACCGGGTTATGAAAACCTAATAGGGTTGATTTGCGCAAAGGCAGATTTGCTTCGGGAAGACGCAGTGAGGGACTTACAATAGACTGCTACCAGATGACAATTCCAGACGATTATTCAGTTCTTTTGTAGTGGCAAACGGCTGTTCGCCCAAAAGAGAACCGTGCAAAAGGAGGGACCTCACATACGGAGAACCGGGTCTGGTTTTTTCGGTTCTAACGGAATAGACGGTGACATACGGTCAGGAACTCGTCAGTCCACTATTCGAAATGCTATGGGATGATAATTCCAGACGATTATGCAGTTCTTTTGTAGGGGCGAACGGCTGTTCGCCCGCGATAGCTTGACAAAATGTTCGCATCGCGGCAATGTTTGTTGGGAGCCATGGTTGATGGCAGAGTAATCTTGAGTAGCATTGGCAAAATCGTTTATGAACATGTCATCCGCAATGAGAAAGAACTGAATCGAATTCGTGAGTACATTGAGAATAACCCCTTGAGATGGCAGATAGACAGAGAGAATCCCGACAGAAAGACAAGTCAGGTTCTTTCAACAATTGAAGAGGACGATCTCTATCCTTGGGAAGATTGATCCTTAATAGCGGGCGTGCCGCCGCACGCCCCTACATCCGTTTGGATCGAAATTATTTGCAATGCAACTCACAACTTGGAACTTGCAACCGTTATTTTCTGAGAACGGAGAACCTTTCAACGGTCAACCAGTTTCTCTTGTTCTTACGAACCGCTACCCGCTACCACCGGCCACGGTTTTTCATAAGCCCAAATCCTGAACAGGAGCACTTCAGGATGACTTGATGAGTTGGTTCTGATCAGATTGCTTCAATTTGCCTTCTTCTGCGTTTCTTCTTTTTACAACTGACAACTGCAACTTGGAACTAATTTTTTGCTTTTTCCAACCACCAACCCGCTACCCCCAACCCCGGTTTCTCGAAGCCCAGATCCTGAACAGGAGCACTTCAGGATGACAAAATGAGTTGGTTCCTTGGGAAGACTGATCCTTAATAGCGGGCGTGCAGCCGCACGCCCCTACATCCGTTTGGATCGAATTCATTCGCACATGCAACTCACAACTGGAACTTGCAACCGTTATTTTCTGAGAACGGAGAACCTTTCAACTGTCAACCAGTTTTTCTTGTTCTTACGAACCACTAACCGCTACCCCCGACAACGTCTTTACGGTGTATACTTTTGATTGTTAGTGGCTTCATTGCTTCAGGAGGGGGTGCAACAATATGAGAATCGGGATTGCCGGACTTGGCACTGTCGGGTCCTGTGTCTATGCAATTCTTAAAGACAAGGGAGATGAGATCGAGAAGAGATCTGGGAGAAAGTGTATCGTATCCAAGGTAATAACCAGGACTCATAGCAAGTACGAAAAACTGGGTATCCCATCCGATCTGGTCGCTGAGGATTTTGAAGATCTTATTATCAATAGCGACATAGTTGTAGAAACGATTGGCGGGAGCGAAGCCGCAAGAAAGCTTGTAAAGCAGTCTCTCGAGCTGAATAGAACGGTCGTGACGGCCAACAAAATGCTGATTTCGGAATTCGGTAACGAATTCACAAACAGCTCTCCGATAAAGAGCCTATTCTTCGAAGCGGCCGTCGGCGGGGGTATTCCTATCATCTCTCTTCTCGAGGACTATCTCATCTTTCATGGGATCAAACGTATTCGGGGTATTCTGAATGGCACAACGAATTTCATACTTTCCGAGATGCAGAAGGGAATGGACTACGCTTCGGCTCTGAAGATTGCTCAGGAAAAGGGTTATGCGGAAGCCGATCCAACGAGCGATGTGAAGGGCTACGATGCCGCTTATAAGCTGTCGGTGCTCACCGGCGTCAAAACGGGCGTCTTCCCCGGTATTTCCACGATTGAAACAAAGGGCATCGAAGGAATAGATAAAAGCGATCTTGAGAGAGCAGCAACCGCAGGGAAAAAGCTCAAATTGATCGGGACAATTGATTTCGAAAGAGAGGTAGCTTCAGTTCAGCCGCAGGAGATTGAAAGGAATGATCCTCTTTGGAGCGTAGATGGGGTTGAAAACGCCATAGAGGTCGAGACGGATCTCTCGGGAAGATTTATTCTCAGGGGAGAGGGGGCGGGAGCTCAACCAACTGCAACGGCGATCATTTCAGACATTCTCAGGGCATCGAGATACGCAGAGAAGCAGAGTAACTCAGTTGTGATAATGAAATTTGGTGGAACCTCAGTCGACTCGGCAGAGAAAATAAAGGATGTTGCGGAGAGGGTACAGAAAAAGGTCCTTAGTGGTGTCAAGCCTGTGATAGTTGTGTCGGCTATGGGTGTTGAGACAGACAAGCTTCATGAACTCGCGAAAGAGATATCCAGCAAACCGAACGGTAGAGAGATGGACATGCTTCTGGCAACAGGAGAGCAGAAGTCCATTGCCCTTGTTGCAATGGCGATTCAGGTGCTCGGGATGAAATCGATTTCACTTTCGGGCAATCAGGCGAGAATTCAGACCGATTCGAATTTTTCGAATGCAAGAATCGTCGGAATAGACGCCGATCTTATAAACAGATACCTATCAAACGGGTACGTTCCAGTTGTGGCCGGCTTCCAGGGATCCACCTACACCGGCGAGATTACGACTCTTGGCAGAGGAGGCTCGGATCTTACGGCCGTTGTGTTGGCCAAAGCGCTGGGATCACAACTCTGCGAGATTTACAAGGATGTAGACGGTGTCTATTCGGCCGATCCTAGGATAGTTCAGAAGGCCAGACCGATCAAAGAGATTTCATGGGAAGAGATGATAGAGCTTTCAAAGCAGGGTGCTCAGGTGCTTCAAAGCAGAGCATCTGAATTTGCCAGAAAGTACGATATTAAAGTGCTTGTGAAAAACGCACACTCGAATGCTAGAGGCACGCTAATATGGAGGGGATCGAAAGTGGAACAGCCTATTGTTAGAGCAGTAACTTCTGATGACGAGATTGTGAAAGTAGTTCTGCAAGAAGTTCCTGATAGACCGGGAATAGCTGCGAGAGTTCTGAAAACTCTTGCAGAGCAGAACGTGAATATTGACATGATAATACAGAGCATGAGGAGCGGGGAGTTTAACACAATGGCCTTCACTATACACGGGAGCGATCTCTCAAAGCTGAAACAGGATATCCTTAAGACAAGAAGCGAGGCCAAAGAAATAACTGTGGAAAGTTCAATCGCAAAGCTTTCTATTGTCGGAGTCAACTTGACTGCTACTCCGGCAATCGCTGCGACTCTCTTTGAGACTCTTGCCAATGAAGGAATCAATATCGATATGATCAGCGCCAGCAACAGCAGAATATCGGTTGTTATCGACAGCAATATGGTTCATCTGGCGGTAAACGCTATCCACAGTGCTTTCAGCTTGGAGGAGATTGTATGAGAGGTGTAATAGAGACCTATGAGAAGTACCTGCCTGTAACGCAGAAGACCCCGAGAGTCTCACTCCTTGAAGGTGATACTCCTCTAATACATCTGGAAAAGGCGAGCAAGAAGTTCGGTTTAAATGTTTATGCGAAGTACGAAGGAGCTAATCCTACTGGATCATTCAAAGACAGGGGAATGGTCCTCGCGATAGCCAAAGCGATAGAAGAGGGCTCAAAGGCTGTTATTTGTGCCTCCACTGGAAACACTTCGGCCTCTGCAGCCGCTTACTCTGCAAGGACCGGTTTGAAGTCGATAATCTTGATTCCGGAGGGAAAGATCGCTCTAGGCAAGCTTGCTCAGGCGATGATCTATGGCGCAAAGGTAATTCAGATAGATGGGAATTTCGATGAGTGCCTTGAACTAGCGAAGAGTATATCGGAGAATTACCCCGTTACTCTCGTTAACAGTCTCAACCCTTACAGGCTTGAGGGGCAGAAAACGGCTGCCTTCGAAATAGTAGACGTTCTGGGAAGGGCTCCCGATTATCACTTCATACCGGTAGGAAATGCCGGTAATATTACTGCCTACTGGATGGGGTATCGAGAGTATCACGAAAGTGGTCTTTCAGACGGCCTGCCCAAGATGATGGGCTTCCAGGCCGAAGGGGCAGCACCGATAGTATATGACAGAGTCTTCGATAACCCCGAGACGATAGCTACCGCGATAAGAATTGGTAACCCTGCGAGTTGGAAGAAAGCAGTTGCTGCAAGAGACGAATCGGAAGGAGTGATCGAGGCTTTGACCGACGAAGAAATCCTCGAGGCGCAGAGACTTCTTGCGGCTTCTGAAGGTGTCTTCTGTGAGCCGGCTTCTGCAGCTTCTTTCGGCGGGTTTCTGAGAAAAGCCGAAGAGGGTCTGTTCTGTTCAAGTGATCTCGTTGTCTGTACCCTGACAGGTAATGGACTTAAAGATCCCGACGCCGTTCTCAAGTCCGTAGATAAGCCCATCGTAGTAGAGAACAGTCTGGATGCTGTCCTGAAAGAGGCGGGCCTGAAATGAGGCTGAGGGCACCGGCCACAACGGCAAATATGGGAAGCGGATTCGATGTTGTCGGTATGGCTTTGAAGCTCCATAATGTCGTGCAATTTGAGAAGGCAGATAGGTTGAAAGTCTTGTGCATAGGAAGATATGGTCAGGAGATCGAGAACTCCGAAGGACTATTCGAAAAGGCGATAAAGGGATTCGAGAAAGTTACTGGCAAAGCCGTTCCTGGCGTTCAGATAATCCAGGAGTGCAATATTCCACCGGCACGCGGCCTGGGTTCAAGTGCCGCAGCGATAGCCTCAGCTCTGTTTATTGCGAACATCGTGACCGGCGGGAGTATTCCCATGAAGACACTTCTCCAGATCGGAACGGAGATTGAAGGTCATCCCGACAACATCGTTCCCTGTATGCTTGGAGGGCTTGTGGTTTCCTACTATGACGGCGAAACACTTGATTATGAGAAATTCGAAATGACTGATCAAAGGCTGACATTTCTTGTGCCCGAATTCAAGCTTTCCACCGGTGAGATGAGAAAGGCGCTTCCTGAATCGGTTCCCTTCAGGGACGCGATAAACAACCTGAAGAATGTTTCTCAGTTCATTTCGAAAGTCGCCAAAGGCAATCTGATCGAAGCCTTCAGATATACTCACGACAGTATCCACCAGATCTACAGAATAAACAGCGACCCCAGAATGAAAGAGCTGATTAGCTGCATTGAAGGAAGGAACACGAATTACTGGTTTGTGAGCGGTTCTGGCTCGTCGGTCTGCTGCAATCTCGAAGATGTCGCAGGGCTTCCTTACCTGGAAGCCGTAATAAGAACGTCTCCCGCGAACGAGCCATTCATTATCGAATTATGAGCTTTCCAAAAACAACTGCAATAATCAGCTTCTATAAACTGTTTTCGCGGCGCATCCGGAAGGGAACAAGTCGTCGAAGATTCGGTAATAAAGAAGTTCTTCCTTCGACCTAATTCCTTTCTCTCGCCTTTCAGTCTCGAATTCGGAATCGCTTATTTTCTCTTCAGCATATTCCTTCATTAGGTGCGATGAGCCTGAGCCGACGCTGAACTTACTCTTTTTTCGCCATACGACACTTTTGGGAAGTTCGCTCTCGAATGCCTTCCTGAGAATCCACTTCTCGGTCTTCTCAGGCCCGTGGATTTTCCAATCGACGGGAATTGAGAATGCGAGATTCACAACTGAAGGGTCCATGAACGGAACGTCGAACTCGATCCCAAATGCTAGGGACATCCTGTCATTGCGCTGAAAGCCCGAACGATAACCGTTTCTCGTTATCCGCAAAGATTCTTCATCTATAGATTCTGAAGATGGTAGTTCTTTCATATACTCGTAACCGGCAAAGAGTTCGTCTGCGCCTTCTCCCATGAAGACGAAGGAACTACCTTCTTCTGCAGCCATTTTCGCCACAATGTAGTTTGGAATTGCACTCCTTACTAAGGGAGGATCGAACGACTCAAGGTGGTAGATGACTTCCGGTAGAGTCCTAAGCATCTCTTTGAAATCATAAGTATATTCACTGTGGTCTGTCCCGAGATACTCGGAGACTTCCCTGGCGAATTTTGGGTCTTTTCCATCCCCGCTTCCAACGGTGAATGTTCTAAGCGATCCATTAAGAGAACTCGCCACAGCCGCTATACAGCTGCTATCGAGCCCACCGCTAAGAAATACGATAGGGTCTGAGTTGATCGAAGAGATTCTATTCTCGATGGCCTCTCCAAGAGATGTTCGAAGCAGCTCCGTTGCTTCATACTCATTTCTCATGACGGGTTCCTCCGTAAGCAGGTCTTCAAGAGAAGAATATCTCTCAAAGCCCACGAGAGAGGAATAATAATGACCCGGCGGGAAGATTTTTACTTCGTTGCAGAAGGGCGCCAGAGCCTTCATTTCTGATGTGCATACTATGTATCCATTGATATAGCCGTAGTACAGAGGCTTTAGACCCAGAGGGTCACGGGCGATAAGAGTCTCTTTGTCTGTATAAATTGCAAAGGCGAATGAACCGTCCAGCTCCTTCAGAAACCCCCTGCCACTTTCCTTATACAATTTCATTATCTTCTCTGGCCAAGCTGTGTCCGGATGATTCCTGAGAAAACCGTCGAAGACAACGTACTCGCCATCTCCTTCGAAAATGCTCATTTTGCTGTCGAAGGCCCGGCTGACAACTGCGCCCATGCCTATCTTCTGTCCTGTTTCCAGAACTGTTGTTCTGCTCCCTCTATGTCCAAGGAGAGACAGTGAGGACTTTGCCATTTCTCTTGTGCCTCCATAGAAGACAGCAATTCCGCTCATTCTGAATACCTCCATCCTTTTTCATCGTGAAGTCGGATTTGAACCAATTTGATTAAATCCTCAGATTCCTCATTAAACTATTATAACATGGTGCCAAATCTCCAAACTTAACTTCTGCAGCCAATTTTGTGCATTCGTTGCATATCGCGCGAGACATCGCCTTCACTTAGTTCACAAAGAAGATTCTTGTATAATCGGAATACGAACTGAAGTTTCAGCTTTAAAACTAGTTGCTTCCGTGTTATTTTTTTCTTTTCTAGACAGGGGATTGAGGAGGTGGTTCTATGAAGATAGCAGTAGTCGGTGCAGGCAATGGTGGGCAGGCTCTTTCGGCAGTTCTTGCGATGAGAGGGCACGATGTCTCGCTTTATAACAGGAGCCAGAAGAGGATCTCACCTATAATGACTGACCGCAAGATCAGGGTTGAAGGCGAGTCGAGTGGCAAAGCTAAATTGAGATACGTTGGAACGGATATGAAGAAGGCAGTAGATGGTGTGGAGGCAATCATGGTGGTTGTGCCTGCCTTTGCTCATGCTCAGATTGCCGGCGAACTGGCCGATTGCGTTACGGAAGGGCAAATCATAGTTCTTAATCCGGGCCGCACAGGAGGGGCGCTGGAGTTTGACAAGATATTCAGGGAGAAGGGAGCTAGAGAGAAAGTGGTAATTGCCGAGGCCCAAACGTTCGTCTTTGCTTCACGTATTTCCGGCCCGGGGATGGTAAGAATATTCAGAATCAAGAATGCAGTTCCTGTTTCCGTACTTCCTTCAAAGGACAACGAGGCAATTCTACCGATAATCAACGAGATAATGCCAGAGTTCACACTTGCAAAGAACGTGCTGTACACGAGTTTCAACAATATTGGTGCCGTCTTTCATCCCGGCGCAATATTGATGAACGCGGGTTGGATAGAGACGAAGCACGGAGATTTCCAGTTCTACCTCGAAGGTATAAGCCCCTCTGTTGCAAGAGTTTTGGAGGAGCTCGACAAAGAACGTTGCGAAGTCACGAGCAAACTGGGCGTCGTTGCAATGGGTGCCAGAGAGTGGCTTGATTACGCGTATGACGTCAAAGGTGACGATCTCTATACGGCCATTCACAGCAATGAGGGCTACCGAGGGATCATGGCCCCGATAAGCATAGAGAACAGATACATAATGGAAGATGTTCCTATGAGCCTGGTTCCTATGAGCTGCTTTGGGAGGAAACTTGGAGTGGAGACAAGAATAATCGATTCGGTAATAAACATAGCTGGAGCAGTAATTGGAAGGGACTTCTGGAAAGAAGGTCGAACACTGGAGAACCTCGGTATAGACAGACTATCTGTAGAAGATCTACTCAAGTACGTCGAGGAAGGGAGCTAAGATGAAGATCTTAGCGGGAGCAATCGGAAGCGACATTCATACAGCAGGCATTCTGAATTTCCTTAATCTCGCCGGTAAAGAAGGCTACGAGACTATATACATTGGAAGCGTGATAGGTATAGACAAACTGTTGGATAGCATAGAAGAGGCTTCTCCGGACATCGTTGCGGTGAGCTACAGGCTGGGAAAAGAGTCTTGCGAAGGTCTTCTCAGGGAGCTTAAGATGTCGCTGGAGAACAGGGGTATTGAGAAAAGATTGATTTTCGGCGGAACGGTTGAGACCGCGGAAATAGCAAAGAGGAGCGGTCTTTTCGAGAAGGTCTTCGATGGTAGCGAAATGCCGGAAGAAGTCGTTATGTTCCTCAGGGGCAGGACCGATGCAAAAGGAGAGGTTGATTACCCTCAGACACTTCTCGAAAGGATAACTGCTAAGAAGCCCTATCCGTTGATAAGGCATCATATAGGCTTGGAGACCGTTGAAGCAACGGAAGGGGCAGTAAGGAATCTCGCTGAATCCGGCTTACTAGACATTATCTCGTTAGCGCCGGATCAGAACTGCCAGCAATGGTTCTTCCAGCAGGAGAACATGATCTCTTCTGAAGACGGTGCTGGCGGCGCTCCCTTCAGAACGAGAGAGGATTTTGAAAGAATGTATAAGGCTAGCCGGATAGGTAACTACCCCTTGATGCGCTGTTACTCAGGAACGAGAGATCTTCTCAAGTTCTCGCTTCTTTTCAAAGAAACAATAAACAACGCTTGGACTGCAGTTCCTCTGACCTGGTACTCGCAGCTTGACGGCAGGTCGGATCGTGAATTGCTCGAAGCGATAAGAGACAATCAGGGAGCGATCGCGTGGAACGGAGGAAGTGGAATCCCGGTAGAGATAAACGAGGCTCATCAGTGGGCGTTAAGATACTGCCATGCTTCGATAGAAGTGACTACAGCGTATCTAGCAGCCCTCTCCGCCAAGCGGCTCGGCGTAAAAGTGTACGTTGCACAATACATGTTTAACACGCCGCCGGGAATCTCTCCAAGAATGGATCTGGCAAAGGCGCTTGCAAAAAAAGAGTTGATCGAATCCTTGAAGGATGAGAACTTCACACCGGTTACGATGGTAAGGCCAGGATTGATGTCTCTTCCAGCCGACCCGGATATGGCTAGGGGCCAGCTCGTTTCATCTGTGTACACTGCCATGAAAATGGACCCGGAGATCGTTCATGTCGTTGCATACTGCGAGGCGACAAGAAGAGCCTCCGATGTGGAAATAATAGAAAGCGTCAAGATGGCTAAACAGGCAATAAACGAGGCAATCAAAGGACTTCCCGACTTCAAGCAGGATAAAGTGATTCAAGATCACAAGGAATACCTAAAGAGTGAATCTGCTACGATCATAGAGGCAATGGAGAAGATCAAAACAGGTGAACTCACGTCGCCCGAGACTATTTACGCGGCTATCAAACTGGGCATCCTCGATGCTCCGGGTTTGAGCAAGATGTCAGTCGCCAAAGGGGCAGTTCGAACGGCCATTATCGATGGACAGTCGTGCGCAGTCGACGAGGAAGGGAAACGGATAGATGAGAAGGAAAGACTCTCACTGTAAGCCAGTCTGCTAACGTGGGCCAGTTCCGACTACTTCGGGCAGAAAAGAGGGTGAATCGAGAAAGAGCATGTCGAGACGCTCGCGAGAAGACGAGAGTTATAATCACTGACTGTCAACCGTCAGCATCGGGAAGATGCAGTGAGGGACTTACGATAAACCGCTACCAGATGAAAGTCCTAGACGATTGTGCAGTACTTTTGTAGGGGCGAACGGCTGTTCGCCCGAAAGAGAACCGTGCAAAAGGAGGGACCTCACATACGGAGAACCGGGTCTGGGGTTGTCGGTTCTAGCGGAATAGACGGTGACATACGGTTGGGAACTCGTCAGTCCACTATTCGAAATGCTACGAGATAACAATGTCAGACGATTATGCGAATCTTTTGTAGGGGCGAACGGCCGTTCGCCCAAAAGAGTACTGATTAGGAAACAAGAGCAGCAGTTTCACAGATAGAAGATCCAGATCCTATACAGAAGCACGAGGATGGCAAAGTATGGGGTCGGTATGAGTGACTTGGGATGACGGCCATTCTTTTTTCACGCTACTCTACTTCTTATTGTTTTTCTGAGCGATTAGCCTTAAGCGTTTCAAACAAGCGGTTCTTCCGGCGATAAGGGTTTTAGTTCTTAATCGTGCAGCAGTATTATAGAATAGTGTGTCGATTTCTTTCTGTAGGGGCGAACGGCCGTTCGCCCGTGAGAGCAAAAAGATCTCGGAGGGTTGCGTTTTGGAACACAATGAAAGTCTTGTCAAAAGGCGGTCAATTAGACTGAAGGAGTATGATTATTCTCGAACCGGAGCATATTTCTTGACAATATGTACGCATCGTAGGCAATGTTTGTTGGGAGCCATGGTTGATGGCAGAGTAATCTTGAATAGCATTGGCAAAATCGTTGCTGAAGAGTGGCTAAGATCTGCAGAAGTCAGAAAGGAAATCGAACTGGATGCGTTTGTGATAATGCCAAATCACCTGCACGGGATTGTAGCGATACATGGAGGCGAAAGGGAGATTGTCGGCAACTGTTTGGAAGCAGAAAGAAGAACTATAAAACCAAAGACGATTGGTTCTTTCGTGTCGGGTTTCAAAGCAGCTGCAACGGTTCGAGTGAACGAACTTCGCGGCACACCCGGGAAATCTATTTGGCAACGAAATTACTATGAACATGTCATCCGCAGTGAGAAAGAACTGAATCGAATTCGTGAGTACATTGAGAATAACCCCTTGAGATGGCAGATAGACAGAGAGAATCCCGACAGAAAGACAAGTCAGGTTCGTTCAACTATTGAAGAGGATGATCTCTACCCTTGGGAAGATTGATCCTTAATAGCGGGCATGCCGCCGCACGCCCCTACATCCGTTTGGATCGAATCTATTCGCACATGCAACTCACAACTTGGAACTTGCAACCGTATTTTCTGAGAACGGATAACCATTCAACGGTCAACCAGTTTCTCTTGCTCCTACGAACCCCCTAGCCGTTACCCCTAACCACTTTTTCAAAAACCCAGATCCTGAAGAGGAGCACTTCAGGATGACTTGATGAGTCGGTTCCTTGGGAAGAATGATCCTTAATAGCGGGCGTGCCGCCGCACGCCCCTACATCCGTTTGGATCGAATTCATTCGCACATTAGTCACAATTTGGAACTTGTAACCGTTCTTTTCTGAGAGCGGACAACCTTTCAACGGTCTGCTGTTTCTCTTGCTCTTACGAACCCCCTACCTGCTACCACATACCACGGTTTCTCAAAAACGTTCATGATGCTGGTAGATGATTTCCGATATGGGAACTTTGAAATCAACTTCCGTGAAGAGATTTCTGCCAACCAGAGGGTGTTCCTTGATCATTGCGAACTCAAGCCTGTTCAGCTTTCCCGGTTTGTTCAGAATCTCCGACGGAACCTTTATCTTTCCGACGTCGTGGATCATCGAAGCGAAACGTAGCGCATCCCGTCTCTCTTCATCGAGAGACAGTCTCTCGGCTATTGCCATTGCCAGTGCGGTTACCCTTACCTGGTGACCCGCGGTGTAGGGATCCCGCAGATTCATAGTGACTTCAAGCGCGTTAATGACGGTAAGAGTGATCTTTTTCAGTTCTTCCACGGTTTTTTGAAGTTCCCTCTCGGCAACCTTTCGATCCGTCACGTCGTGGATAATTGAAAGGATTCGATCATGTCCGTCTATTTCCACTCTCTTGCTGAATGCCTCTACGTCTCTCACAGAACCGTCTGCAAGTCTATGTTTGAAATCGAACTTTATCTTTTCCCTATTGAAAGCCTTCTTCATTTCTTCGGCAAGTGTTTCCGCAGGAAGAGTATTTACATCTTCAATGCGTTTCGATAGAAGAGTCTCCTTATCCCAGCCGTAGAAATTCAGAGCGGCATCGTTGGCGTTCAAAAATCTTCGAGTTTCTGGATCAAGAACGATCATAATTGCTAGATTTTCGCTGAACAGATTTCTCAGGCTTTTCTTGTATTTCTGAAGCTCTTCCTTCGCAGTCTTTAAATAATCCTCTCTTTCGATTCTCTTTAGAGCATATGCGATTTCGCTTGAAATCCATTTCAGAAGCTGAAACTCTTCACTGTCCATTGCCAAATGATCCAAAGCATTAACGCAGAGGACCCCGTAGGTCTTCTCTTTTATTTCCAGTTTGAATGAGAACCTATGCTCGTTCTCTAAGTTCGATGACTCAAGTGGGCAGTCGTGTTCTTTGCAGGCAGAAGCGATTGAGAGTAGTTCATCGCTCTTCAGAAAATCGCGGGCGCAAGCAGGTATATTTTCGGTCGGAGAATAATCGTATGAATGATTAACTATCTGACTGCTCGAATCCAAGTAATAAATGATCTCATCGCTAAAGAAGATCTTAGCATCTAGATAAGTGCGTGTTTCCATAAGACTATCTCGTATTCTTTCAGACAGCTCATTTCGGTCGCTGCAATTGTTTACAATGCTTGATATCTTGCAGACTAGATCTACTGTAGAGTCTCCGCTCCTTTTCATGCGCGTTGACTGAGTTCTCTCACTTACCTCTTCTAAACCAGATGATTTGCTCATTTCCTCGTCTCGCATATCATTCCCCCGGCGGACTAGCACTATTCCAATCGGATTCAGAAAAACTTACGTATGCAGAGCTCCCTCATTAAACATCTCGAAAAGTCCTTTCGAAAATTATATCATTCGTTTGCTATTGATGTGAGTTGTCTTAGAGTAATTTGCTGAAAAGCATAGATTATGTGGAAATGGTTTCAAACAATATAGAAGCGACATGGACTGAAAATTCGTCATGGGAGTACAAATCAGTCAATCTGAATCTCACTTAGATAGTCTCTTGAAAAAATAAAAGCCCTCCGAAGAGGGCTGTATGTGTAATAACGAGAAGACAGACTCAATAATTTGTGAAATTGAAAAGATAATAATACGTGGCAGCTCCATCTAGACTTCCGGTCGAAGTCAGTTCTGTGAACCCTGTGGTAGTATAATCCCCACTAACCGCGTTTGTAATCAAGTCTGCCATTATCCCGGAGTTGGCTTGTTCTGATGTCTTTACAACCACCGTATAATCTCCACTAGTTGAAGAATAGTCAAAGAATACAGTGTACAGAGTATCGTCAATGTCTCGCCCAATGTCCTCAAGATTGCTTGGGACTTCTCCGCTTACATAAACATAGTTTTCAAACGCGCTTGCCAGTGTCTTCAAATTTTGACCAACCTTTGTTGCTTTGGCCTTTTGAATGGCATTCAGAGCAACCGGAGTGATTGTGGCGATTAACGCAGCGATAACTGCGAGAACGATAAGTAGTTCAACCAGAGAAAATCCTCTTTTTCTGTTTTTCATTATACCCCTCCTAATAATTGGTGGTTTTAGTAACAGATATTCTAAAGCAAGTTTGTGCCAAAATCAAGCTGGATTTGCTCTTTTCTGGTGTCATCAGTTTCTATAACCATCTGTCGATATAGCTTTCAAGAGTTGTGTGACAAAATCCCTTCGCTGCCTTATTCGATGAGATGATAACTCGCAATCTCAAGAGAAGAGTAATGAAACGATGTGAAACTTACTAGCAAGGGGAAAGAGAAAACCTTCCCGATTGATAGTTATAACATCTCAAAAGCTTTGGGTATCTTGAGCACGCGCTGTCTTTGCTGTTAGGCAAAAATCATTGAAGTTGGTTTCACTATTGAGAGAAAAAGCGTGAAACTAGTTTCCGCTATCCCGGCCTGTCATTTCCATAAGAAGATAAGAGACTAGAAAGAGCAGATTAGAAACTGACATGCGCCGAGGTTCATCAGCGGTCGCAATGCCGGCGAAGAACATGCCGGGACGCAAGGCTGAGTGAGAACATCCCGAAATGCTACCAGATGAAAGTCCCAGACGATTATGCGAATCTTTTGTAGGGGCGAACGGCCGTTCGCCCGAAAGAGGTCTTGGTTGGAATCTCTGCCTTTTACGCGAAAAAGTGGACAGACCTTAGGAACTGGTCAGTCCCCATTTTCACTTTTGTTTTTCATAGCGTTCAACTGCTCTTTGCCCGACATAGTCGGAACTGGCCTCTGCCTAAGGCAGAGACTGGCCGCGCGCAGCGCGACTGGCCACCGAAGGTGTCTAGCTCATATTAGTGTGTTCTCTTCGAATCATACAGTTCCAGAACTCTAGGTTCATTCTTGAAATCCCTGTAGAACAGGAAGATGATGAAAGCATTTGCAGCATAAAACGCAGTGCTCAATAAGAACAACTCTGTATAACCGCTGATAGTGGTACCGACTATGAACCCGAAGATCATTGCAGCCACTGCCCTGACTGTATTGTTCAGAAAGCCATTGATTCCCGATACCGTTGATAGCTTCGAATCGGGGACATAAGAGAAGATAATTGAGGTCATGATCGGGTTAGTTATGTTCATGAAGACGAATCTGAAGGCATAAAGTATCGTGAAAAGAATCGGCTCTCTCACAATGACTAGAGAGAGCATCAGCGGGATAACAAGCAACTGCATAATCAGGTTGAACTTCAGTGCCCCAAAGCGTTTACCCAGCTTGTGCGAGAGTGTTGAACCGGCTGCCGTTCCAAGCTGAGCAATGGACAAGGCAATTCCGATAGCAGTTGCCGACATGTTGAATAAGTCCTTGAATATGAGATTTCCAAAGTGAATGAAGAGCCCGGCTCCAAAACCCACCGTTGCCGTGGAAATGAAGTAGTAGGTAAGCACCTTCCTCTGGTCTTGCTGAAGCCCCGAAAAGTTGAAGAGTTCCTTCAACTTGGATCGCGATTCAGTCATCTCGAGTCTGATTACCGGTATGATTGCCGGTAGATGTGCAACCATAGAGATTATTAGAGTTGTCTGAAGACCGAAGAGATCTCCAAAGGCCCCGCCGATAAAATTGCCGATGACTCCGCTTGCCATGTTGATCCCGAAATTCAAACCGAAGACCTTTGCCCTGTTTCCCGTCTTTGTTATGCTTGTCATTGTCGCCATGACCACTGTAAAGGCAGTTACTGTGAAACCGCCTTTGATGAATGACAAAACGATAATTAACGTCGGATCGACAACGAATGCAAGTGCTATTCCAGAAACGGGAACTACAATCGCAGAGAGAAAGAGAATCTTCTTCTTTCCAATAGTATCCGCGAGAACAGCTGTGAGCAGTCCAATGATCGCCGAGCCCCACAACTGAGCAGAAGTGACGTTGCCTATGAGGTGGTTTGAGAAACCGATTTCCCTCAGATATAAGTTATAGACAACGCGGTACATGGAGATGGTTATTGTAGTAATGAATGTATAAGTCAGCAGTAATACGATTCTCTTTCTCAACCGGAAGACCTTCTTTGTTAGATTTGCTTACTATATATTACCATTTTGGAAGGATTCTGTGGGATGATTAAGTTCGGCAGCTGCTGACGCAGGCCAGTTCCGCTTCGCTGGCCACAAGATCCGCTGAACGCTGGCTAGAAGACGCTGATCGCTGTGAAGAGCCATCCTTGGATAAGATTAATCGAGAAAATGTAATGTCGAGACGCTCGCTTCGCTCGCGAGAAGAAGAGAGAGTTGATAGTCATTAGCCGTCAACGGTCCAATGAGAAAAGAACGGAAAGAGCGGGTGATAAGATGCGGGTTAACTAGAACGGGTTATCAAAACTGGGTTATGAAAACCAAATAGGATTGATTTGCGCAAAGGCACATTTGTTTCGGGAAGACGCAGTGAGGGACTTACGAATAGACGGGGACAGACGTCAGTAGCCCGTCAGTCCCCTATTCGGTTCCCTTATCAGTACTCTTTTGGGCGAACAGCCGTTCGCCCCTACAGAAAGAAATCGACACACTATTCTATAATACTGCTGCACGATCAAGATGAAGACCCTTATCGCTGGAGGAACCGCTTGTTTGAAACGCTGTAGGCTAATCACTCAGAAAAACAATAACAAGTGCATGATTCTGAATGGGATCATTGATCAAGAGGATCGTCTACCGGCTCTTCACGTTCTTCCTGTGCAGCATATCTTTTGCTCCTCTCGCTCGGAGTTCGGAAAATCGTTTACGGTGAACCTGCAAATGTCTCCCGCCTAAGGTGAAACGGACGGGGGGACGTCAGAAGCCCATCAGTCCCCTACTAGAAATGCTACCAGATGACAATGTCAGACGATTATGCGAATCTTTTGTAGGGGCGAACGGCTGTTCGCCCGAAAAAGGTCCTGGTTGGAATCTCTGCCTCTACGCGGAAAAAAAGGACCTTAGGAACTGGTCAGTCCCCATTTTCGCCCTCGCCTTCTCTTGAGCGAAGCGAACTCTCGAATATGTTCTTTCTCGGCTACTCACAGCCTTGCAACATGGCACTTGGAACTGTTCTTCCAGCGTTCAGCGGCACTTTGAGATGGCAGTTCATATAGGGATTCTCTTAGGGGAAAACGTTGTCCAGATTCACCAGAATCTATCACATGAATGCCTACGAGAAATCAACCCGGCCACTAGAAAATCTTTTATAGACTAAGATACGAGCTCTTGTTGCAGCAGGTATTCTCCCTCAATCGTTTCATGTGATATCTAGGAGAATCTTTATCCGATCCAGAACGTCGAGGATTACTTCTTCTGAGACCTGACCGATCTTCTTCTCCAATCTATTTCTCGAGATTGACCTTAAGTCCTCGGTCTTAATGTAGCTTGTTACATCGAGCCCTGTTTGCTCTCCGGAGATCTCAACATGCAGCGGGATAGATTTGTTCTTTGACGTTAAGGGAACAACAATCACGAGCTCAGCAGGTCCATGATTGAACTGGTCGACCGAAATGACCAAACATGGTCTAAATCCAGATTGCTCTCTTCCTCTAGTTGGACTGAGGTTTGCCAACCAGATTTCTCCTCTTAAAGGCAGCTCTCTATTCATGATCACTTTGCCCGTCTAATAGTGAGCCTTCCCATTCTTCCCTCTCGTCTAACTCGCCTTTCCAAAGATCGGCTTGCTCTTTTAGTTTTGAGAAGGCTTCATTTGTATCTTCCAGGAGCAACTCACGTCTATATGATTCCACTGCTTTAGCAAGTATTTCTCCGATTGTTTCACCACTGGCGGAGGCCATTGCCTTAAGCCTCGAATGAGTTTCGAAAGGGACTCTGACTATTTGCGTTTTCAAGATTGATCACCACCTAGTAAATTGATTAGTATACCATAACATAACACGATTTGTGACAGAAAACACCTTTTCGGTTGATCCCATCGAAGGGAATAGATCTTGAAACGAGTTCATGACGGAATTGATAGCGGGTCTTGAGTTAGGGTCTAGGGTGTAGTGAAAGAAACGATCTTCTCTGCAGTTATTCCATGGATCATGCTTTGATGAGCTCCACAGGATTTCATTTTTCTCGTTCTTCTCATTGTTTCTCTTCTTCTTGCAAAGTCCTCGTTTTTCGCTATGAATCGAGATTCAGGCCAGAATTATGCCAGAATAACGGGAAGGACCGTCATCCCGGACTTGATCCGGGATCTGGGCTTATGAGAAACCGTGGTCGGTGGCAGCAGGTGGCGGTTCGTAAGAGCAAGAGAAACTGGTTGATTGTTGAGTGGTTCTCCGTTCTCCGCGAAGACCGTGGGCGACTAGAAATAAGGATCGAGATTCTGAAACAAGTTCAGAATGACTGTATGTGACGTATTCGGAGAACCCTCTGGGATGCTGAAACAAGTTCAGCATGACGAAATCTCGGACGAATAACCAAGAACTTGGACGCGTAGCGTCGGAACGAAGAACCGTTTTTCTCAAAGGGCGACTCTAGTTTCAGCATAACGGCATCAGAAGTTTTTTTCTTGGCTTGCAACTTGGAACAGTCAACTCCTAACTGCTCTTCGAAGGACGGGTTCATGGTTTTGGACGAAGGACCAAGTACGGCTCTTTGCAGTGGTCAGCGGGTTCTCCGCTCTTAAGCGCACAGCGGCTCTTCTCCCGCGAAGCGGAACTGGCTTCAAAATCGCCTCCTGCCGAAGGCAGCATTGCGACCTGGGCTGTTCTTGCCCAGCCTTGCGTCTTATTCCGTTCTTTCCGACCCCCTAGCGCTATCCCCGACCACTTCTTCAGAAGTGCAGATCCCGAAACGAGTTAGGGATTACAGTCCTTTGCATCATTCTGGCACGCTTCTGGCCAGAATTCGGTTCGTTAAACTACTGAAGAGGACGATCGCTATCCTTGGGAAGACTGATCCTCAATAGCGGGCGTGCCGCCGCACGCCCCTACATCCGCTTGGGTCGAAATTATTTGCACATGCAACTCACAACTTGCATCTTGGAACTTGCAACTGATCTATTTCGGATAACGGTGAACCTTCTACGGACAACCATTGTCTATTACCTTTTTCTTGTAACCAGCTTCTTGATTTCGTATATCCAGAGGATCGCGCTACCGAGGGCTAAAGAAAGGAGCAGATCCCATACTCCGAGAGCCTGTGTGGAGAAGAGTCTCTGCATGAAAGGCACATATATAACGGCTAGCTGAAGTCCGAAGCTCGCCAGTACTGCATACATAAGAGAGGGATTCTCTTTGAAAGGTGCGTTGAAGATCGATTTCGTTCTTGATCTCACAGACAATGCAAAGAAGAGCTGAGAGAAGACAAGGGTTGAAAACAGCATCGTTCTCCATGGCCCGTTGATATCGTTCATCCAGTAAATCAACCCGACACCAAGGGGGAATACGGAGAGTAAAAGTCCTATAAGAATTACGTTCCATCTTCCATTTGCCAGGACGTGTTCCTTCGTCGGGTTGGGCGGACGCTTCATTATGTCTTTTTCCGGTGGTTCAACTGCGAGCGCCAAGGCAGGGACTCCGTCTGTGACCAGGTTGAGCCAGAGTATCTGAAGGGGCGCCAGAGGGAGAGAAATACCGAAGAATGGTCCGAGAAGCATGATCCATATCTCTCCGAAATTCGACGCCAGGATGTATCTAATGAACTTGTGTATGTTGTCGAATATGGTTCTTCCTTCACGAACGGCAGAGACGATAGTTGTGAAGTTATCGTCGGTGAGAACCATATCGGCGACTTCCTTTGTTACGTCTGTTCCCGTTATGCCCATTGCCACACCTATGTCGGCCTGTTTGAGAGCGGGAGCATCATTGACGCCATCGCCGGTCATGGCGACGACATTTCCCTGCCTTTGAAGAGAGTCGACGATCTTAAGTTTGTGTTCTGGTGCAACTCTTGCATATACCGAGGTCTCTGAGGTCACTCTGTCGAGCTCCTCTTCCGTAAGGTTTTCGATTTCTCGACCCATCTTGACGTTCGACTTGTCGTCGACCATGGTGAGGCTCTCAGCAATATAACCGGCTGTCAGGGGATGGTCGCCCGTAATCATAATCGGTCTTATACCTGCTTCACGGGCGGTCGTTATCGATTCTTTTACCCCTTCTCTTGCGGGATCCATCATTCCAAATATACCAGTGAAGATGAGATTTCTTTCTTCGACCTTCTTGTCTTCGACTTCCGAGGAATCCACTGGCCTGAAGGCTACCCCGAGAACCCTCATACCATTGGCCGCGAGGTTGTTGTTTGTCTCTATGATTCTTTTTCTCCAATCATCGCCTATCTCATGTATCTCGTCGCCTTCAAGTACTCTGTCACAGACTTCAACGAGAGAATCGACGGCTCCCTTGGTAAATGCAACATATTTGTCGACTGCGTTTTCTCGAAGGTGTTCTGGAACGTCTGCAGGAATCTTGCCCTTTGGATTCTCCCTGATCTCGTGGATAGTTGTCATCCTCTTTCGTTCCGAATCGAAAGGGATCTCCAGGATCCTGGGCATAGCCTGTTCGAGGTCGCTTTTCTCGATGCCGACTCTGTAAGCCGCATATACTAGCGCTCCCTCTGTGGGATCTCCGATCACATCTACCTGCTGCTTTTTGTGGACGGGAGGTTTGATCTCGGCATCGTTGCATAGCGCGGCCGCCGTAAGCATTATTTCAAATGATTTATTGTCATCTTCGGGAAGTGCCTCGGGATCCGGTTCATTTTCTTTTCCAAAGTCCAGTGTGCGTCCGGCCATCTCTACGACTGTCACTTTCATTCTGTTTTCGGTAATCGTTCCCGTTTTGTCGGAACAGATTACGGTAACGGAACCAAGCGTCTCGACGGCCATCAGTTTCCGTACGAGAGCGTTCTTCTTCAACATCCGTTGGGCGCCTAAAGCCAACGCAATAGTGACAACCGTGGGAAGACCTTCTGGAACTGCGGCCACTGCGAAGGAGACAGCAGTCATGAACATAAGCTCGAGATCTTCACCCCTCAACAAGCCCATCACGAAGATCACGGCTACTATTCCAAGCGCGATCAAGGCAAGAATCTTGCCTAGCTGGTCGATATTCTTCTGCAAGGGGGTCTGAGTTTCGGCAGTATCTTGAAGCATTGTCGCGATCTTCCCAAGTTCGGTTTCCATTCCTGTGGCAGTCACTATTCCGACTCCGCGGCCGTATGTGACAACCGTTCCGGAATACGCCATGTTTTTGCGGTCGCCGAGAGAGGGGTTCTCTTCTTCAATGGGTTTCGTGGTCTTTTCCACAGCCTCGGATTCGCCGGTGAGGGCTGACTCCTGAATCTTCAGATTGGTTGACTCGACGAGTCTCATATCTGCCGGCACGATATTTCCGGCCTCTAGTATAACTACATCTCCTGGTACGATCTCCGTTGAGTTTACTTCCACAATCTGCCCATCCCGTCTTACCTTCACTCTGGGCACGGACATCTTCTTCAATGCGGCCATTGCTTTTTCGGCTCTGTATTCTTGAGTGAACCCCAGGATGGTGTTAAGGGCTACAATTGCTAGAATTACTATCGTATCCCTTAATTCACCGACGAAAGCCGTGATCACCGAAGCAACAATCAGGATTATTACCATCACAGACTTCAGCTGTGAAAGAAGAATCTTCCAAGCGCTGCGCCTGTTCTTCTCTGTAAGCTCGTTCAAGCCATACTGGTCGATTCTCTCCTTCGCCTTTGCCCCGGAGAGACCCTCGTTTGAGCTTGAGCCTAGTTCCTTTATGACTTCTTCGATTGTTTTCTGATGGTATTTCGCCATGCTTCAACCTCCGTTAATAGACCAATTACAGGCTTTGTCTTAGTTAAATTCGAATATTTAGGCCCAGATCCCGGATCAAGTCCGGGATGACAGTGTTACTTGATTGCGAGAACGGTACTTACAATCGTGCTGAAAGAAGCCGTCCTTGGTCCTTCGTCCAAAACCATGAACCCGTCCTTTGAAAGAGCCGCTGCACGCTTAAGAACAAGAACCCGCTGGCCGCTGCGAGAAACTCAAGAAACATTCCTGGTACACTTTTCGAGTTCATGTGCCTGTCCTTTGAGAAAAACGGTTCTTCGTTCCGACGCTACGCGTCCAGGTTCTTAGTTCTTTTTCAGCATCACGTTACTCTGAGATTGTTTCAACATTTAGGCGCCTTTTGCGAAAACGTCACATCACGTCATGCTGAAATTGTTTCAGCATGACGGCGGGCTTTCCGAATACGTCAAATACAGTCATTCTGAACTTGTTTCAGAATCTCGACGTTTCTTTCCAGTCACCCGCATGCTTTCCCTCGGAGAACGGACAACTTTCCAACGGTAAACCTGTTTCTCCTGCTCTTCCAAACCCGCCACCTGCTACCACCGACTACGTTCTCATAAGCCCAGATCCTGAACAGGAGCTTTTCAGACAGAATAGGTTCGTTCAACTATTGAGGAGGACGATCTCTATCCTTGGGAAGACTGATCCTCAATAGCGGGCGTGCCGCCGCACGCCCCTACATCCGTTTGGATCGAATTTATTCGCACATGCAACTCCGTGCAACTTGGAACTTGTAACTGTTATTTTCTGAGAACGGACAACCATTCAACGGTCAGCCGTTTCTCCTGCCCTTACGAACCCGCTACCTGCTACCACCGACCACGGTTTTTTTCACAAATCTCTAGCAAAGAGCCTGTTCGCTCTCTTGATAAGTATAGGCCACGTGACTACAATACCAACTAAAGCGATTGCGGTCAATATGATGGTCATTATTGTCCCGGATATGGTGTCCTTCAACAAGAACGCGAGATATCCAAGACCGCCCACGTAACCAAAGACGACCGGAATCGAAAGCGCGACGTTAACGTTCTGCTTCATGGCTCTCTGAGGGTTCTCCCATTCAAGGATCGGCTTTATCGAGTCGATTATCATTTGTAGAATGTTCAAGAATGTGAGAGTCAATGCTCCAACAACAAATACAACAAGCGCTTCTAAGAAAGACAGACCAAGGATCAGACTAAGAGCGACTGCGCCGAATGCCGGTCCTATCAAACTCAGCGTCTCGATATGAAGGAATTTGACTTTCACGATTTCATTTACGTCAACGGGAAGAGCCTTAAGTTCCCTGATCAAATCTCCTTCTCTGCTGAACATGGAGGAGGCAAGTCCGTTTATTCCTCCTGCAACGGCTGCTACCAGTGCGCCGACCGGAACGAAGAGTGGCTTGTACTGCTGAAACTGATCCAGCATCTGACCTAACTGGTCGGTTTGGCCAGCAACGGCCGCTATGACGAGCAGAATTGGGAAGACCAGTACATTTCCGAATCCGTTGAAGGCGAATGCAGGGACTTTCAGGAAGTACCACCATTCTCTTTTATAGAGAGCAGAGAACTTTGTCTGTTGTAAGCCCATCAGACCGGCTATCTCCCCTTCTTTAAGTTTCGACCGTTTGGCAAAATTCTCTTGGAGGCTCGAATAGACCGAGTAGTAAAATTTGTGACCAAGGAAGAGAAAGATTCCGAGAGCGGCAGCGTGCAGTCCAATGAAGGCAAGCAACCACAGCAAACCCTCTAAGAAGGGTTTGCTCAGGGCCTTTGTAACGAGTATAGTCGGCGGATATGCCCCGGCCGTCTTGTTTAGTATTGCATCTTCGCTCGAGAATATTCTCGCGAACTCCTCTGCGCTCATGTTCGGGTCAACCCTGCTGGTAAGGGAAACAAAAACAAGCGAGCCTATAATGACAAGCGCGCTGATCAGATAGACGATACTGTCTCTGTATCTCTTGAAGCGGAAGAGTCTCGAAAGCGGCAGAACGATTATCGCCGAGAGCATTATGGGCAACACCTGACTGAGTAGAAAGATTATCGCCATGAATATCCAGTATGAAATACCGGCTCCAGATCTGATCCCGTAGAGAATGTAGGCAGGAAGAATGACCGCAATCGAAATTACCATGAGATCCATAAGCACAACCAGGAATTTCGACATCAGAACCTCTGTTGACTTTAAGGGCAGGGGTATCAAGACGCTCATGTCATCCCCGAAGAAAAAAGTGCTTATCATAAGGAAGACTCCCATGATCAGCCCGAAGAGATTCGCTATGAGAAACGGTCCTGCCAGAAAGAGCTGCCTCATTCCCGCAGCGTCATACTGATCGTACATTGTGTTCAGCAGACTCATGTAAAGAGGCCCAAGAGAAAAGACCATCAAGAGTACCACGCCTATTATTAATGCCGGTTCCCAGAGTCTTTCTCTTTTCTTGAAATGATAGAGAGATCTAGGTATGTTGTAGTGAGCGTTAATCAGCGTCGAGGTAAGAGAAATCACCATTTTCGGTCTCACTACCCGTCACCTCCAGGAAGAGTTCTTCAAGGCTTCCCTTTCCTCTGAGCTTCCTAAGCTCTTCAACGGCGCCTACAAACTCAAGCTTTCCTTTGTTTATTATCGCGATCCTGTCGCAAATTCTCTCTGCCACTTCCATGACATGAGTGGAGAAGAATACTGTATTACCTGCCTTCACGTGGTTTCTCATCATTTGCTTAAGAATGAATGCCGATTCCGGATCGAGGCCTACTATCGGTTCGTCCAGTATCCATAGATCGGGATTATGTATCAATGCAGCAACAAGCGAAAGCTTCTGTCTCATCCCATGGGAGTAAGTGGAAACGGGATCTTTGATTGCATCTGAGAGCTTGAAATTCTGCAGGAGCTTCGAAGCCCTTTCTGCTCGCGTTTTCGGAGGAACCAAGAACACGTCGGAAATCATGTTGAGATATTGAATTCCTGTGATTTTCTCCATAACCAGCGGTTCGTCAGCAACGTAACCCATCTTCATCTTTGCTTCCACAGGCGAAGTCAGAACATCTATATTGTCGATGTGTATGCTTCCGGATGTCGGCTGAAGCAGACCGACTATCATTTTGATAGTAGTGGTCTTGCCGGCTCCGTTTGGTCCGAGAAAGCCAAATATCTCGCCTTCTTTAACGGTAAGGCTCACATCATCTACTGCCTTTACACTTCCACTATAAATCTTAGTAAGGTTTCTAATCTCGATCACGATCCTAACCTCCTACGCTAAACGAGAATTTCTGTTTTCACTCCTGACCAGAATCTGAAAAAACTCCTCCAGGTCAGGAATTGAAATGGTTGCTTCATCGGTCTTATAAAATCTCTCTGTTGACTCTGAGTTTTCAACGATTATCGAAAGTCTGTTCAGTTCCTTTGCTGCCGCCAGACAGTCCATACAATTGTCGAGTTCCTTTTTGTCGAAGGGCATCTTGACGATTCTGTATTTTTCTTTGATTCCGTCGAGATCACCGGAATACTTAACCTTCCCATTTATCATAATAAAGAATTCGTCTGCAATTTTCTCGACTTCAGGTATTATATGTGACGTGTAAAGTACAGTCTTTCCGAGAATTACCTTCTCTCTTATGAATTCGAGGGTGTCGTCTCGCATAATTGGGTCGAGACCCCATGTTGGTTCGTCCAGAATGTAGAAATCTGCGTCGGTTGAAAGAGCTAATGAGATGTACATTGCTGTCTTCATGCCGTTTGAGAAGGTTCTAATCTTCTTTGCATAAGGAAGCTTGTAGTGTGCGATATATTCTCGGGCCTGTTTTTCATCGAATCTGTCCGAAATTCTACGATTCAATTTCAGAGTATTTTCTATGTCCAGGTTTTCATAAAGATTCTTCTCCTCAGGAACGAACGAGATCATTTCTCTGACCTCATCAACGGGCTTTCCAAGAACAAGTATAGATCCTGAGTAATTGATCAATCCCAATATGGATTTCAGAACTGTCGTTTTTCCGGCTCCGTTTGGGCCAAGCAGCGCGTAGATTCTTTGTTTATCCAGCTTGACATCGATCCCGCGAACGGCCTCTACATTGCCATTATAAGTTTTCTCAAGGTTCTGAATATCCAAGGTTAATTCATTTCTTTCCATATCTTCTCAATCACCTCCAGGAGCCTTTCCAGAGAAATTCCCGATTTCTTTAGACGAAGGATGGGCTCCTTAAGCTCAGTAGATAGGCTTTCAAAGACAGAATCTCGCACCTGATCTCTGTCACTGACTACTATATACCCTAATCCCGGTCTTGCCATAATCAAGCCTTCCATTTCGAGTTCTCTGTAGGCTCTGGCAACAGTGTTAGGATTAACCCGGATTTGAGAGGCCATTTCACGAATTGAGGGAAGAGGATCTCCTTCCCTAAGTTTTTCCTTGAGTATCTCTTCCCTCACCCCTCTCTTGATTTGATCGTAGATCGGCAATGGGGATCTTATATCGATGTCAAACCACACATTATCACCTTCTGTACTGCCTTTGTCTTGTTGGTGTCGCTTTGCGAAAAGAAGAATCGTCCTTGGTTCAAAATCAATCCAGAGGTTAGAGGTGTGAGGGTAGAGGCCTGAAAATCAAAGTCATTCTAAGATCCTCACATCTCATCATCCTTAAGGGAACCGTCCTTGGTCCTTAGTTCAAGAGTATGGACCCGTCCTTCGAAAGAGCCGCTGCGCGCTCAAGAACAAAAACCCGCTGACCGCTGCAAGAAGCTCAAGAAACGTTCCCGGTACACTTTTCTAGATTACGTGCCTGTCCTTCAGGAAAAACGGTTCTTCGTTCCGACGCAACGCGTCAAGGTTATCAATTCGTCGTCCAAGATTTCGTCATTCTGAACTTGTTTCAGCATTCCTATCCCGGATTTTGGTCCCACCAAACCTTGTATTCCAAAGACTACAATCGTTATTTGGCTTTTGTTCATGCAACTCACAACTTGCATCTTGGAACTTGCAACCGTTCTTTTCTGAGAACGGAGAACCGCTCAACGATCAACCAGTTTCCTATGCTCTTACGAATCCGCCACCTGCTACCACCTACCACGGTTTCTCAAAGTCACTCCAGCTCATTAATCCATTCGACAATCAGGTCAATCAATTCAGCGGAGACGTAACCTGGCCTGTTGTATTCTTCAACGCTCTTTATCTTTCCGTCTGTTTCCATGAAGAGATGATTCAAGCCTTCAAGCAATTCGAGTGTGACATTGGGCCTGTCTTCAAGCTCCTCTACAAAGACGTCGAAGTAGTGTTTGGGGCTCTGAAAATCCAGTTCGGCATTTGCAATCAATACAGGTAGCTCAGTTTTCTCCAGTACGGGCATACAGAAATATCTGTCGAGGCTGTAGTAGTATGCTGCTGTAAGCCCTGGGGATAGCTCCGTTTCTTCAGGGATTTCTCCATTCAGTAATTGAGTGAAGAACTCGATTGTCTGATCTTTCTGTTCTTCCGTCATTTGATCTCCGGCCAGATCGAGATTCTGATCCAGACTTATTTGAGCTAGTTTGACTGGAGAACCGGCAAGAACTACGACGCCATCGACTCCAGCCTCTTCAGCAATCCATGGAGCGACCATTCCACCCATAGAATGTCCGATGAGGTAGATACCGCTGAACTGGGGAATTGATTTCATCTGTTCGATTACGACCAGAGCATCGTCCACGTATTCCGCTTCGGCAGTGGTTCCAATTTCGTCTACTTTATCCGGGTAGACCAGGTACTTCTTCGGATATCTGAGCGTCGCAATTCCCTTCGATGCGAGTCCCACTGCGATGTCTCTGTAAGGCTTGTTCGGGCCAAGAGTTCCATCGATGTCGTGAGTTCCCGATCCCTGCAATATTATCACCAACGGGTATGACTCCAGACCGTTAGGGACCGTCAGTTTTGCCGGAAGGTAGTATGGTTCCTTGCCTACGGTGATATCTTGCTCCGCGTAGGCCGAAGGGTCGGCATATTCGGGTAACTCCCTTTCAGAATATGCTGATTGACGGAAATAGAACCCCGCCACCTTTTCGTCCTTATCGAGAGTGACTGTAATGTCAAAGATCCCATTTGCAAACCTGCATGCCAGAACAAAGGAGATCATTCCGTCACTTTTTGATGATTCCAAATTCAGAACTTCCTCAAATTCCCCTGCCAAGCCAACAATATTTGCGTATGCTCCGCTTAAAGCTTCGGGAGTGAGACTTGCCTTAACCTGTTCATTCTGAAGATCGAAGATCTTTTCGAATTCTCCGGAGAAGAATCCCTTGAGATAAGTGTCAACTATTTCATTTCCTGTTTCAATCATTATGCTATCCGTTTCGGGCTTTACGTAAGAAGATGGTCTTATGAAGAATCCTGCAACCTTTTTCTCGGCGTCCAGAGTAATTATTACGTCGAATATTCCCGCCTTGAATTCTGAGGCGAATATGTAGGACACTAGATCGCCCTGAGGTACTTCGTTTATGTCTAGGACCTGGAGGAAATCCCCAACCTGCATCTGCAATTGCCCTCTGAGATTTCTCATAGCGGAAAGCGGTTGCGCCTTCTTCATATCGGTATTCTGCAACTCATAAGCTTCGGGATATTTCCCGTTGAAGAAACTGTCAAAATACTTTTCTGCTACATCAATCGACGCGAAAGATAGAACTGATGCAATTAAAAGTGCACTTACAAGAATCCTTTTGATCATTTTCCTACCTCCTTAACCATTAGCTATATTACGTTCTGTATCATGAATGAAGATTTGCGATCACCGTCAGAATTCGGGTAACCAACTTCGACTTATAGACAAAGAAGAGCCGATAGATGCTTTAAAGAGCCGTCCTTCGTCCAAGATCATGTACACGTCCTTGGACTAGATCGAAAACCAGATCCCTGATCAGGTCCGGGATGACAGTGTTAGGTAATTACGATATCGTCATATCCCGACAAGCAAAAAAAACCGTCCTTCGTCCAAGAGCATGGACTCGTCCTTCGAAAGAGCCACTGCATGCTCTTGAACCTAAATCCCCGCTTGAGCGGGGGGGACCGCTTGCGGTGGGGAGTGTGCTCTTTGAAGAGCATCTTACATCGATCCACCTGTCCGAAATTGAACGGGTATCATTTGCTTACGAGTCATCAGTTGCTGAGCTACTATGCCAGGTCTATCTCATGTGGGGGAGACTCGTCTTACCCTCAAAGACTGACACCCTCCGCCACTTCATGGCCCTCCTCCCTCAAGTGAGGACTTAAGATCAGAATCATCACGAGCCAAACGCAGCATATACTGTCAAGGGAAAAGTATCGCATGACTTCTCATTTACTCCTGACTTATGGTTGATACGATGGGCTCTTGGCACAAGCGAATTCTTCGCTTCCTTTGTTCTGCCATTCTGTATTGATACTATGCATTATCTGCTTTATCTAGTTGCTCTTGGTAGTATCGAATATCATCTCTCTCGAAGCGAAGCTTCGTCTCAAGTTCAAAACGTCTTCTCGCTCTCTCAATATGACGTTCGTTCCTTCAGAGACACCCTCCGCCACTTCGTGGCCCTCCTCCCTCAAGGGAGGACTTAAGATCAGGATCATCACGAGCTGGATACAGCATTCGAACAAGAACCAGAGTATTGGTGGCACCTAGCTCCTGATTTATGGTTGTCATGAGCTCTCGAGCGGAATTGCGAGGACCATGATTAACGAGAAAGTTCATCGTCGGAGAGACTGAACCGTTCTGCGGTAGCCAGTTTTCAGACTTCTTTCTTTTCAAAGACCTTGTAATCAATTACGGTTAGCACTGCTGTCACTGCCAGTAATGAAACCAGATAGATCCAGTCGATAGTTCCCTTCTGAGCCACATTCGATCCCAGTACAAAAGGATATGGATTCAGCCAGGAGAGTGCGTCAATCATGCCGAGTATTGGCAATCCTAGAATTATTACTATTCCGGCGACGACTGGTTTAACCTGATCTCTACTCATTATTGAAATCATCGTGAAGAGAGAGTAGAAGAATGAGACTCCTACCAGCTGCTGGAGCAGCACCTTCAGTGTACCGGAAAACGCTGTGCTGTAACCGGCGAGATTCATTGCTATTGGACCGAGCAAGGACAGGACAGTTGTTATTATCAGTACGGCTCCGAGTCCCGCCAGATACTTCGTCCTGAAGACTTCGTTCCTGTTCTTTCTTGAAAGCAGGAAGTATATAGTCTTCTTGTCGAATTCCTTTGCAAATATGGGGAAGGCGATTAACAGAACAACGAAGGGAAGGAACTGCCCGTAGTTCTTTCCGTGCCATTGACTTAAGAGATAGTAGTTGTCGTCATTAAGTCTCGAAAGACCAGAAATGTCGCCCATAAGATTCTTAAGAAAATCAGGCATCTCTTCGAGCTGAGCGGTCATTTCTTCCATCATCTGTGCTGCATAAGGTCTGAGAGCGATAGTTGTCACCAATGAGACCAGCAAAACGACGAACATGATTATCACTCTCAATTTCATTTCGTGAATTTCTTTATAGAACATGCTTATTCCCCCTTACTATAGTCCCGAAGAAGGATTCAAGATTAACCTTTTCTCTTGTCGACCCAGCTATCTCCTTCAGTCTCGCAATCTCTTTAGGGTTATCGGTGAGAATTTTCAATACATTTGCTTCTTTAACAGCGGCGGTGAAGTCATTCTTATCGATTGCCGTTTTCAAAGGAAGAGAGTAAAGAGCGAACCGATCGTCCAATCCCTTCATTTCTCCTGTGTAGAGAATTACGCCTTTGTACATGATCGAAAAGACATCGGCTATCTTCTCCACCTCCGGAATAATGTGTGAGGTGTAAAGAACTGTCTTCCCCCTTTCTGATAAAGCGCTTATCATCTCCAGCACTTCGTCTCTCCTCAAAGGATCGAGGCCCCAGGTTGGTTCGTCGAAAATGAAGATATCGGCGTCCTGAGCCAATGCGATTGCCAGATAAGTAGATGTCTTCATGCCGTGAGAGAAAGCAGATATCTTCTTATTCATCGGTAGATCAAAGTCCTTCATCTGTTTGGCGGCCTTTTCCGCGGAGAAATTGCTCATGAGCATTGAACACATCTTGATTGCCTTTTCCGGAGTCAGGCTGTCATAGAAGCTTTTGTCTTCTGGGACGAATGATATTCTCTCCCGGGCGACATCAATTTTCTCTCCAAGGATCGTTATCTCTCCTGAATAATGAACTAGGCCAAGAATTGATTTTAGAGTTGTAGTCTTTCCGGCACCGTTAGGCCCCAGGAGAGCGTTGACCTTTCCGGGTACAAGGGAGAGGTCTATCCCTTTTACAGCCTCGAAATTTCCGTAGTTCTTTCTGAGGTTCTTAACTTTGATCGCTTCATCAAACATAGAATTCACTCCTTACTGACTATCTTAACTGTACTATATCAACTAATACAGTTAGTTGTCAAGGGGGGTGCCCACAATCTCCTGTTTTATTCTGGTAATTCTTCAATATAGAAGTTGAAAAGCGCTTTCGATGTATAATATTGCAGTCTTTAGAGAAACGAGAGATAAGGATTTCTGAATATAGAGAGGGGATGTTTGCAATGAAGAGACTTCCAATGTGCGTTCTTTTCTTCGTCTTTCTAACTGTCGCTTCGATGGGGTGCACTGGGTTCAGAGTGATTTCGAAAGATGGTGCTATTGTTGCTGCAAGGACTCTCGAGTTCGAATTCGATCTTGGAAGCAAGATTGTCGTGGTACCCAGAGACACTTTTATGACCGCACTTACGACGGGTTGGGAGGGCCTGAGCTGGAACGTGAAGTACGGTTACGTCGGGGCCAACGCCCTGGGTATGGATCTAGTTGCAGATGGAATAAACGAAGCCGGTCTCGCGTGCGGAGGATTCTACTTTACAGGTTGTGCGAAATATCAGAAGCTCGAAAAAGACCTCCATAAGTCCACTATATCTCAATATGATGTGATAGGCTGGATCCTTGGAAACTTCGCAACGGTGGAAGAAGTAAAATCGGCGCTAGATGATATTACGGTTTACGGGCTTGCCATTATGATAACGGAGTCTACTATGATGCCCCTTCACTATATTGTCTATGATGCTCATGGCGGCTGCATTGTAATAGAATACGTTGATGGTGAACTGAACATTCATGAAAATCCGCTTGGAGTAATTACAAACAATCCCACATTCGACTGGCATCTTCAGAATCTTTCGAACTACGTAAACCTGACTCCCGCAAACATCAAGAGTTCAAAGTTAGGTGATTTTGAAATTAGGGCGACAGGAAATGGAACTGGATTGCTTGGGCTTCCTGGGGACAACACATCTCCAAGCCGATTTGTGAGGGCGGCCTTCTATTCTCACGGAGAAGTGAAACCGGCTAATGCTGAATCGGCCGTCACACTAGCATGGCATATCCTCAACGCTCTGGATATTCCTGAAGGCCTCGTAGTCAATGAAGAGCTCGGAATAGTAATTTCAAGAGACATAGCTTACTGGTCGGCAGTAAGGGATTTGACCAACAGAGTCTACTATTACAGAACTTACGAGGACTTGAACATAAGAAAAGTAGAGCTTGATAGAATTGATTTCTTAAGCGGGAACATAAGATTTCTGAATATGAGCCACGAACACAATTACATAGATGTGACTGACGCAATCAAGTGAAAAAGCAGTTGTGAAGATGTCGAAGGGCTCCAAGGTTATGTGAGAACAAATACGTGGGAAAGAGCCCGTTCGACCAGAAAACGCTGTATGCTGTTGAAGACAACGTTATCCGTCAAAGGTCAGCCGCCCCCAGAGCAAGAGCAGAGGTGATGCGGCGAAAAGCAAAGCCGGAAGTGAGGCACGCATTCGCGAGGAAGTGATGCCCGGAAAAACGTCCGGGGAAGTGATGCTGCTTCGCAGGAGGCATTTTCTTTGTTCCGTCGCAGCGTGGCCAGTTCTTTGTTCTTCGTCAGGTATTCCGTCATTCTGAACTTGTTTCAGAATCTCGAAGTTTCTTTCTAGTCACTCATAATCTTTCCCTCGGCGAACGGAGAACCGCTCAACGATGAACCAGTTTCTTTTTACTCTTACGAACCCCCTACCTGCTGCCACCGACTACGGTTTCTCATGAGCCCAGATCCCGGATCAAGTCCGGGATGACCCTGAACAGAGGCATTTCAGGGCAGGCTCCGTGGAATGATAACGAATGCTTATTCCGAAAGCGTCTAAATCCGTCATCTGAACTTGTTTCAGCATCCCGGCGGGCTTTCCGAAAACGTCACATAAGTCATTCTGAACTTGTTTTCAGAATCTCGAAGTTTCTTTCTAGGCACCAACAGCTTCTCCTCGAATAACGGAGAACCGCTCAACGATCAACCAGTTTCTTTTTACTCTTACGAACCCCCTACCTGCTGCCACCGACCACAGTTTCTCATAAGCCCAGATCCCGAAACAAGTTCGGGATGACAACCTTAGACTATTGCGACAACCTCGCATTTCGTCATGCTGAACTTGTTTCAGCATCCCGGAGGGGTCTCCGAAGACGCATTTGTCAACAAACAGGGGATTATAACTTCCAACGAGAACATCGGTGAGATTGATCGAAACAATGATCCTTTCTACAGGTTCAATTAGTGATTTGTCATGAAGACCCATTCAACTTCTTCTCTTAATCTCTTCATGAAACAAGAAGATTCTTTGTTTAGCTTATTCCACTCTTCTAAGGTGTAGATCATAAGATCGACCGGAACTGGTAACATTGACAAATCCCATTCTGTTCCTCGCTTCCCAAAAGGAGCTTTGGAGTCTTCAACTATGACAATCAAATCAAGGTCGCCTCCCACTCCATTGTCGCCCCGGGCGTAGGAACCGAAGTAACCGATGCTAAGAATGTTGGAATCTCGCTTCAACGTTTCTGACCACTTAAGAAGCGAATCGACTACAGCCTCTTTACTTGGCCATTTCATTATTGACGAATTCAACAATCTCACCGGCATATGCAATAGCCTCCTTACTTTGCTTGCTTCCGAAATACTCAAAAGGAGAGCCTTCGGGATGACCATTTGGATATCTCGCAGGTATGTATGTATTGTCAAGAATTCTCGCCTTATCCAATAACCCATCGGGGAGGTTAACTTCCACAGGGAGTTCTTGAATCAGTCTGCTTACCATGTTTCCCCACGCTTCCTGTCCCAAGGAAAGATGGAGAGCCTTTACTGCCTTTTCAGCTGCCTGCTGTGCCGCAAAACATGCCCATTCGTGTTTTCCATTAACAGCAGACTCTCGAGCATGTTCAAGATCTCTTTTTGCTTGACGAAACCAATCCAGCGACCTATTAGGCATGGATATCCCTCCCAATCTTGATTATAGCATTATTAGAGAGAGGCTAGTAACCTTTGGCGGCCAGTCACACTGCATGCGGTTAGTCTCACCTCTGATGAGGTCAGTTTCGCTGTGCGGGCAGAAAAGAGGGTGAATCGAGAAAGAGCATGTCGAGACGCTCGCCCCGCTCGCGAGAAGGCGAGAGTTATAATCACTGACTGTCAACCGTCAGCATCGGGAAGACGCAGTGAGGGGCTTACGATAAACTGCTATGGAATGACAATTTCAGACGATTATGCAGTTCTCTCTGTAGGGGCGAACGGCTGTTCGCCCAAAAGAGTACTGATAAGGAAACAAGAGCAGCAGTTTCACAGATAGAACGTGAAGAGCGGGTTATATGAAGCGGGTTAGCAAGAACGGGTTATCAAAACCGGGTTATCAAAACCAAATAGGATTGATTTGCGCAAAGGCAGATTTGCTTCGGGAAGACGCATTGAGAGACTTACGATAGACTGCTACCAGATGACAATTCCAGACGATTATGCAGTTCTCTCTGTAGGGGCGAACGGCTGTTCGCCCGTGAGAGCTTCAAAGCAGCCGCAACGGTTCGAGCAAACGAACTTCGCGGCACGCCCGGGAAATCTATTTGGCAACGAAATTACTATGAACATGTCATCCGCAGTGAGAAAGAACTGAATCGAATTCGTGAGTACATTGAGAATAACCCCTTGAGATGGCAGATAGACAGAGAGAATCCCGACAGAAAGACAAATCGGGTTCGTTCAACTATTGAAGAGGACGATCTCTATCCTTGGGAAGATTGAACCTTAATAGCGGGCGTGCCGCCGCACGCCCCTACATCCGTTTGGATCGAATTTATTCGCACATGCAACTCACAACTTGGAACTTGTAACCGTTCTTTTCTGAGAACGGAGAACCGCTCAACAATTAACCAGTTTCTCTTGTTCTTACGAACCCCCTACCTGCTATCACGTTCCACGGTTTCTCAAAAACCCAGATCCCGAAACACAAGTGCGGGATGACAGTCCTTCGCGTCATTCTGACATGATTCTGGCCAGAATTTGGCTCTTTCAACTATTGAAGAGGACGATCTTTATCCTTGGGAAGATTGATCCTTAATAGTGGGCGTGCCGCCGCACGCCCCTACACCCGTTTTGATCGAATTTATTCGCACACGCAACTCACAGCTCGGAACTTGTAACCGTTCTTTTCTGAGAACGGAGAACCTTTCAACGGTCAGCCGTTTCTCTTGCTCTTACGAACCCGCTACCTGCTACCACGTACCACGGTTTCTCAAAAGCCCAGATCCCGAAAAAAGTTCGGGATGACAGTCCTTCGCGTCATTCTGACATGATTCTGGCCAGAATTTGGCTCGTTCAACTATTGAAGAGGACGATCTCTATCCTTGAGAAGATTGAACCTTAATAGCGGGCGTGCCGCCGCACGCCCCTACATCCGTTTGGATCGAATTTATTCGCACATGCAGCTCACAACTTGCATCTTGGAACTTGTAACCGTTCTTTTCTGAGAACGGAGAACCTTTCAACGATCAACCAGTTTCTCTTGTTCTTACGAACCCCCTACCTGCTACCCCCGACCACGTTTTCTCAAAACAAAAAGGAGAGTCA
>NZ_JFHL01000003.1 GCF_003664995.1 Mesotoga sp. BH458_6_3_2_1
TAATGTGGGAAGGACTCTCTCGCTACTTTCTCTTTGAACTTCTGAAGGGCTCTTTCGATGGAAGCTGGGTCCTTAACTTTTCTCATTTCCGCACCTCCTTTTATTAAACTCTAGTTCTACATTCATAATATATCACATAAAATAATGAAAAGTCAAGCACATAAATAAAAATATCTTCAATTACTATAATTATTTCTTCTATCTATATAAGTATTTGCTTTTAGTTGGGCATAATACTTAAATTATGAGTGGTTAGAGATATCTATCAGACAGAAATAGGATGATTCGACTTATTATTATTGAAAGTCATGATAGTATCAATTCAAATTAATGGCTATCTAGTGCGAAAGAATTAGGAGAAAGTATTGGAATTTATTCCTTTGAGTCACAGAAGTTCTGTTTTTGTATCCTTCAAGGAGTATATTCTATTATTGAGATGGAAGTGGGGTGATTCTGTGAAAAACACGAACTACTTACTTATCGGAAAGGGTAGGAATAGCGGCGAAGTTCTGAAATCGTTCGAGAACTGTCCATATGTTGTTTCCTGTTCCTGCTCGAAGGAGTTTCTCTGGGTGAATTTCAAGCTACCGGTCGACCATAAGTGGTGGCTAGAGGGAGCAGAAGAGGATCCTGTCAATACTTTGGGTCTGGAGTCTGTAGAAGTATTCGAACTCTCGAGGATTTCAGGTGAAAGCGCTTTTTCGGAAGGGAAGACTGAAGGCTTACTGAGTATCGCCCCTTGCGGCAGCGATTGCCTTCAGTGTCCTCTATACAGTTCCAGATGCGGTGGCTGCCCAGAAACGGTCTATTTTGGAAGGAATGAGACAAAGTGACCGAAAACTTATCCGACAAGGGTTTGCACGTTCTGTACATGTCGAGAATCAATGAGGTAATGGATTACATTGAAAACAATCTATCGGAACCTCTCACTCTGGAGGAACTGGCAAATGTCGCTGGCTTTTCGAAGTATCACTTTCACAGGATTTTTTACGCATTCGTTGGAGAGACTCTCTCGCAGTTTGTCTGGAGACTGAGGATCGGAAAAGCGGCAGCCCTTCTTGCGAACGATCCGAAGAAGACAGTAGTTGAGGTGGCGGACGAGTGCGGTTTTGCGAATGGGTCTTCTTTAGGCAGAAGCTTCAAGAAGCGCTTCGGAATGAGTCCGCTGGAATGGAAGAAGAAGAAATCAGAAGACAGCAATCTCGGAGAATGTGAAAGCAATCTGGGTATGGGTGACGGCAACACAGATCGGTCATCATCTTTCTCGCGACTCTATAATCATAGCATCGACAGTTACTTGAGGAGGATGAATATGGGAAAGAAGGCTGAGAGAGTCGAAATCATGAACTTTGAAGAAAGCGCGGTCGCGTACGTACGCTACATAGGGCCTTACGCCGGCGATGAAAAACTCTTTGAGACACTTTTCAATAGACTGTGCTCATGGGCCGGGCCAAGAGGACTTATCGAGAGGAAAGGAGCACAGTTCCTGATAATCTATCACGACAACCCCGAGGTAACAGAAGACGACAAACTGAGATTGAGTGTCTGCATCACAGTGCCTGAAGATACGAAGGTAGAAGGTGAAATCGGGAAAATGGTTATTCCTGCCGGAGAGTATGCGGTGGCTCGCTTCGAGCTGGATGCCACTGAATATGCCGGGGCATGGGACTGGGTTTATGGCTCATGGCTGCCGGAAAGCGGATACGTGCCCGACGACAGGCCTTCGTTCGAACTCTATCCAGATGTTGAAAGCTCAGTGGAAGGGAAGAAGGTAGTGGACATCTATATCCCGATACGAAATATGTAGTGCATGGCTATCAGTTGACCGGTATGGTTCGCCGTTCTATGTAGAGAAGACGCAATGCTCCGAAGAACATTGCCGGAAGTGATGCTGCTGCGCAGGAGGCCTGTCAGGTCAGCCGTCAACGGTTCTCCGTTCTCCGACTAGAACGAAAAGCCAGGTCTAGGGTTTGGAAACAGCTAGATCCCGTGCAAAAACATCACGGGATGACAGTCTATTCTGCTTACGCAGGTCAGTCAGGCTGCGCTTGGCCAGTCTCGTCTGCGGCTAGGCCAGTCACCCTCGGTGGCCAGTTCCGCTTCGCGGGGAAAGGGACGCTTGCCAGAAGACGCTGCACGCTGATCGCTGAGAAGAGCCTTCTTCGTTCCAGATAATGAAGCCGTCCTTTGAGAAGAGCACACACCCCACCGCAAGCGGTCCCCCCCGCTCGAGCGGGGATTTAGAAGCTTGAGTTCGAGAAGAACATCCGGGTAAGTGATGCCCGGAAGTACATTCGGGGAAGTGATGCCGCTTCGCAGGAGGCCTGTCAGGTCAGCCGTCAACGGTCCGCCGCTGATGTTTCAGAACCGCTTTTGTTCACCAGACCCTAGATCCGATCATAATTCCGCCGTCATACTGAACGCTACGAAGTGCCGTCCTTCGATAGGATCAAAAAAATCACTGTGATTCTTTCGTAGGGGCGAACGGCTGTTCGCCCGAAAAGAAAACCAATAACGGGACGAAATAGAGAGTTTAACAGAACAAGTTGCGAAATCCTGTGCTGAATTCATGCTTCCGGTCAAGACTTGTTTCATTTGACCTTCTCGGAGGACGGTGGACCGTTGACGGACAGCGTGGTTTTCATTAGCGGTCAGCCTTCCCTAACAAGCGGCTCTTTCCACCTAACGGTGGAGCCTAAGAACGAATAAAAGATCCTCGTTCATTGACTAAGAGCTATCGCTTTTTGCAGTATGCAACCCGCTATTACGCAATACTAACGGCCTTCATACTTCCGGAGGACCGACGTTGATCGTAAGCCAGTAGTCACCGATGGCCCTGGCTACCACTAGAAATTCATCGAAATCGACGGGTTTGACAAGATAGGAATTGACTCCGCAGTCATAGCAGATCATTCTGTCGCCCTCTTCGCGAGAGGATGTGAGAACAACAACCGGAATCCTCCTCGTGATTTCATTGCTCTTCATTTCATGCAATACCTCGTGTCCCGAAATCCCTGGAAGTTTGAGATCCAGCAATACAAGATCAGGTACGGGGAATGCTTCTCTATCTTCGAACCTCCCCCTGCCAAACACGTAGTCCAGCGCCGCCTCTCCGTTCTTTGCAATCTCGATTCGATTCGTGAGTCCTACCTGCCTGAAAGAGTCAAGAGTCAACTCAATATCCATCGAATTATCTTCAACTAGAAGTATTATGGCTTTTTTCAAGAGCTAGCCCCCTTGATTTTAATTGTGAATCTTGCGCCTTTCCCTGGCTCCGATTCGAGAGATACATCTCCCCCCATAAGAGCAACTGATTTCTTCACGATTGCCAGTCCAATTCCGGTTCCGGGATATTCATCTCCGGTGTGCAATCTCTGGAATATATTGAATATCCTTTCATGAAACTTGCTTTCTATTCCGATGCCATTGTCTTCAACAGTCAGGTTCACAAAACCGTTCTGTTCATCTGAATAGACTTTTATCACGAGATGCTCCCCGCTCTTGTGATAAGTGAGCGAGTTCTGAAGCAGATTGGTCAATGCCCTTCTAAGCAGCGAGCGATCCGCGTAGACATCGGGCAGATCTGAGAGGACCTTCACTTCGGCTTCTTCCTCAACAATCCTGCTTTCAAGCGTCGAGATGCAATCGCTAACAAGATCCTGCAGAGATACTACTTCTCGTCTCAGCACCGCTTTTCCAACTCTTGAGTACTCAAGAAGTCCTGTGATCAGCTCCGACATGTCCTCTCCTGCCTTGACAATGAATCCGAGATAACGACTGCCTTCTTCCGGGAGAAGAGACGAGTAGCGATCGGACACTATCTTTGAAAATCCTCTTATCGCTCTCAGGGGAGCCTTCAGGTCATGAGAAACCGAGTACGCGAAAGATTCGAGCTCCCTGTTTGCTTCCTCGAGCTCCTCCGTTCTCCTCACAACTCTCCTTTCGAGCTCTTCCAGAGTCATTTCTCGCTCCGTTACATCTTCAAATACGACTACAATCTCATCTGCCTTGTGCCTATAGATGAAATTCTCGGCCCAGAAAGTCAGCCTCCCATCGTGATACTCTTTAACAGGATGATGCTGCGAATACCCGCTTTTCCATACATCGAGTATCCGATCATATAGCCCTAAGTTCTTTACACCCGGAAAGATTGCTCTGACGCTTCTTCCAAGTATCTCCTCGCGGTTTACACCCGTTATCCTACAACCTGCCGGATTCATGTCTAGAAAGACAATGTCATCGCCGTCATTGACCACTTTGTAAATTGCAACGCCGACATTCATATTCACATACAACTGTCTGAAAAGAAGCTCGCTTTCATTTAGGGCCAGCTCCATCTTGTGCTGTTCAGTCACGTCCTCAAGGATTCCGAATAGACCCGCAAGATTTCCCTTTTCGTCGTGAATCGGAGCGTTATAGACCTTGACGACCACTTCCTTTCCATCCTTCCTGTGCCTAACGAATCGTGCTCCTCTGACGGGCCATCCTTTGAGAGTCTCTTCATTCATCTTCCGATGCTCTTCCCTATGGTTCTCATAAATATATGGTAAGGGTTTTCCGATTACTTCCGATTCTTTCCAGCCGAAAATCTTCTCGGCTGCCTCGTTCCATCCCGTTACGTTGTAATTCAGATCGATTGTGACTATAGCAATCGGTGAAGTTTTCACTATCGTCGCCAGTCTCTCGCTCATTACAACGAGCTCTTTCTCGGCCGCCTTTCCTCTCTGCCTCGCAATCTGGTCGGTAATTGCCCATCCGACGACCATTGTCGCCAAAGGATAGATAATCATTACAGGCAGGGCAGTTATCGAGAAGAAAGTTTCTCTGCTATGCTGAGGCAGGAAAAGCATACAGATCAACATAAAACTGTGAACAACGACTCCAAGAAGGTACAGTTCCAGAAGAGAATGATCTCCGATCTTCTTCTTGACTACGTATCTCCAGAAAAGTCCCACAGAAACCGAACTGATGATCGTGCCAATTCCAGGAAGGGCGCCTTCGCCACCCATTAACAGACGCAGAACAATTGCCATAGAGGCCGCGATTGCAGAAGGTAAAAAGCCGAAAAAGAGCCCAATGAGACCCAGGACGACAGTTCTCGTGTCGAACACTACCCCGGGCGAAAGCTGCCAGGAGTTCATCATAACGGCCACCGTTACTAAACCCAGAAGAAGGCCGGAGATGATCTGCCTGGAAGCCAGTCGGCTCGGAATTGATTTGGTATAGAAGACGCTGTACAAGACAACCAGAGTGATGAGCAACGCCGCATTGTTCATCAGAGCGGTTAACGCTTCTCTTCCCATCTAATTCCCTCCAGAAGGAGTCGCTTCAAGTAGCCCCTAAATTAGTATAGCCTTTTGGCATTTCAAATAGTTCGATCTGAGAAAGTATATTCTGCGACTGTCTAACCGATTAACAAATGAATTAGAAGTATTACCTTTTCGAAATGAGGTGCCTGACGTGCTATCATTTATTGTGTTGTATGGAGGTGATTATGACCAAAGTTCCGGTAGATAATGTGCCCCGTTATGCAACGGTTAAGATACTTCTCGTTGAGGATCTGGAAAGCGATGCAGAACTTGCAAAGCTAGAGATCTCGAGAGGGCTTGCAGACTGGTGCGATTCGCTGGAATTTCGGAAGGTCGATAACAGGAAGGATTTTCTCGATGCGATCGAGAACTTCAAGCCGGACTTGATAGTCTCCGATTACATGATGCCGCTTTTCAACGGCATGGAAGTAATAACCCTTACCCTGGAACATACTCCCGAGACACCAATTGTGATTCTAACAGGTTCTATGAATGAAGAAACTGCTGTCAACTGCATGAAGGCCGGTGCGGCAGACTACGTGATTAAAGAGCACATGACCAGGCTTCCCTTCGCGGTCAAAGAGGCGATCAACAGAAAGAAAGAGATATTACTGAGGGCAGAAGCGGAAAGCGCTCTGGAAGAGAGTGAGAAGAAGTTCAGACTAATAGCGGAGAAGGCCAACGATCTGGTCTACAGGTATGAACTTTATCCGGAGCGGAGATTCTCGTACGTAAGTCCCTCGGCCACGAAGATAACCGGCTACACTCCTGAAGACCATTACTCGAATCCGAATCTTGGCTTCGAGCTGGTTCACCCTGACGATCGAGAGGTACTTGCCGCTCTCACGCAGCAAGTTGGTGAAGCTCCAATTCTACTGAGATGGATAAAGAAGAGCGGAGATGTCATCTGGTGCGAGCAGATGAACGTACCTGTTTACGATGACGCAGGTCAGCTTATCGCGATCGAAGGTATTGCCAGGGACGTAACAGAGCGTCAGAAAGCGAGCGAGGACCTGAAAGCCGCATTTCATTCAATAGTTAGTGTTCTTTCCGACATGCTGAATCTTAAGGATCCCTACACTCAGTTCCACGAGAAGAATGTGGCAAAGCTTTCCCTTGAAATAGGCGCGGCAATGGGCCTGGACGAGTCTACACTTGAATCCATTAGGGTTTCGGCAATGGTTCACGACATTGGAAAGATTGTCGTCCCCACGGAGATACTCTCTAAACCAGGAATTTTGAGCGATATTGAGTTCGAGATGATAAAGAGACACCCCGAAACGGCATACGAAATCCTCCATAAGGTGGACCTGCCCTGGCCGGTCGCGGAGATAGTGTATCAGCATCACGAGCGTCTTGACGGTTCCGGTTATCCCAGGCATCTGAAGGATGGAGAGATCTTGCTGGAAGCAAAAATAATTATGGTCGCCGATGTCTTCGAGGCAATGAGCTCACACAGACCATACAGGGCTGCTCTGGGCTTTGAAGCGGCACTGGAAGAGATAAATAAGAATGCTGGAAAGCTTTACGACCCCGAGATCGTGAGAGTCTGCTCATCAATAATCGAATCAGGCTTCAAATTCTGAGATTCTTTCCCTCGACTCGATACTCCTAGAGCAACTTGCCGTCTTCCCTCACCAGCGCATCTATTACCTTCTCAATTGTGATTCTCAGAGAACAGCCCCTGCTTTCCATTCGGAGCAAAGGGATGTATGCAGGAATCATAAGCGAAAAAAAATAGAAGCCGCCTCTGATGGGCGGCAAAGAATAGAAGATGCTTTCGTGAAAATAAAAGGCGTTCAAAATTATGATATCATCTGCCGTCCCACAAACCAATCAATTGTAGAAACCAATTGATTAAAAGATCAATAAGAATTGATTATGCTTTCCGGAAGGCTCTCTACTGATTCACCCCTTCAGGAGAAGACTTTACCCTCCATAAGAATTAGAATATATTAGAGTATAATAGAATAAGTTAGTTTGAATTGGAATAGAAGGGAATAGAATGGTTGAGATGGGTGGAACGAAGTATTACGACACGAAGGAAGTTTCGGAGATTCTAGATTGCACTCCCTGGACGATTAGAAAATGGATTAACGACGGAACCCTAAAGGCCTCGAAGCTAGGCCGGCGATACTTCATTGACGAATGGACATTGCAGAAAAAGCTCGACTGGAGAGAGAAATCCGGAGAAGGTTTTTCATCCGGGCAAACTCCAACCGTGAATAAGAGAAAGCGCATGGATGAAATGAGGAACTCCGGCTGGAAGAATGCAAAGTTTGAAGAGCTTCCCGAAGGCAAGTACGCAATCCTAGATGAAGATGGAACTCGAATCGGAACGCTAATCAGAGAACAGGACTGAAACAATCCGTTGAATGATGGCTCGACAATCTCATCCGGGTCAAATTCAGACACAGAACAATCATCTCTTATTCTTCATGGATTTGAGATTACATGAGACATCTCCTTGATCTGGGGAGAAGGTTACTGAGCTTCGAGCAGATGATGTGGGTAATGATGAGCAGAAAGACCTAATGCCGTTGTTGATAATGGAGACTATGTTAGGGTAAAGACAGAGTGGGATGGTATTGACGACTGCTGCTACCTCCGAGACATGAAAGTTCTTTACCTTCAGAACTATCTGGCTACGAAAGACAAGAAAAGTGACCGGATTTCCCCGACTTCTATATGCCGGCGCTTGTTTACGAGCCGTGGGATAGAATGCAAGAAGCGTCGTTTATATGAGAATCTGTTGAAGAGTTGTTCCTTCTCTTTGCGCGGGCGGCGTGCCAGAAAGCATAGCATAAGCCAAACTCAATGAGACGGCTGAAACAGACATCGGAAAGTCTCGTTTCAATGGTGAGAACAAAGCCTCGAGCAGCTCGCTAAGTCTTGATTGTAAGTGACACTATCGCCGCAAAGCTATCAAATACAACTGAAACTAAACGTGATGAAAAAACATACTCTGCGCTCCACAATAGTGGAATTGTTTCCTCTTCTAATCGCAAAGACGATAAGACGAAATCCCTCTTCTTCTTAAACTACTGTCTATGCAGTTCTTTTAGTCAAATGCTCATTCTCCATGAACAGTCGCGATTTTCGAACGAACAGGGATATTCACAGAGTCCGGCCCTGGCGTCTGGCCGCGCAGATCGAACTCGAGATTAACCCCGGGCCTGAAGATCAACACATGAGTCGATCCGCCGAAGTGGAACATTCCAAGCTGGTCGCCTTTATCCACATGTTGGCCTTCATAAACAGTGATTTCATTCGAAGAGACTTCCGCCATTCCGATAAATACTATGCACATCAGGCCTATATCTGGATTGTCAGCCTCGATGAAAATCAGCGCCCTGGAAGCTACTTGCGCTATATACGCCTGTGATTCATTGGGACTTGCGGAATCGAAGCCTGCCGAAAGAGCAGAGGCATAATAGGAACCGTCGATCAGGCGAGTCTTTACGATCCGCCCGCTGACCGGACTGTGCCAGCGATGATAGCTAAGGGCGCTCAAGAAAGCCTGGTAGATCGTTCCGCCCTCAAAGAGCTCCGTCAGAGGATCGTCTGCAAGCATATGGTTGAGAGAATATGGCTGTTCTTTTATCCAGAAGCGATCCTGGAGTTGAATATCGGTCGCGATCTTGTAAGGCGCGGATTCGCAGGCGTTGACAATCACCGAGTCGTCGTCGGGGCATTCCACAGGGCGCCTTCCTTCACGATACTGTCGTGTGAAGAAGTCATCCCAGGAAGCGAAGCCATAATATGGAAGCTCCGGGTCACACTGGAAATCCTCCACGAAGTTGGGCATGGCCTCCATAGCATCCCGTCCAAACCAGCCCTTCTCGGGATCCTCGCTCAGCACATACCTCGAGTCGGGGGAGCCGAGAAAGACAGCCCACTGACTGAGGATCTTCTTCAACTGCTTATTCACTTTCTCGTTCAGGAAAGCTGTGGTTCCAGCAGGGGTACCCATCGCCCAATTGATCACCGCATTAATGGGAAATCCGACCAGTTCACTCTTGTTGAACTCCGGTGCCTGAGTCAGAACTTCGTTCATCACGTTCAGCATCTGCACGTAGCTTCTTATCTGGGGATTTCCTGCCGGGTCCGTTTGAAATTCCGGTGTTGATGGAATCTCTTCGAACATCTCGTTGAAGAGCATGAAAAGAACCGGATCCTCTTCTATGATCTCTTGAAACTCCTGGATTACGGGATGAAAGGTAGTAACAGAAAAAGTGAGCGTTGCCAGGATAAGAACTACGCATACAAAGATTGCCCGTCGTTTCAGATTTCCCATCATTTAGATACTCCTCCCTCGTGGAACTCTGCTGATGCAAACAAGTCTTCTGCCGACTGCGACTCGAATATCATAGACTCAACTTATCCAGTAAGGACCATTCACTATCGGGAAATGCCTTCTGCACAGCCGCTTCACGAAGACCGATTTCGAATCTCTTTTCGCACAACTCGACACAACCGCTATAAAAAACCATTGGTGAATCTGAAGTCTACATTCCCTCTTGAAGATCTCGTCGCTCAGAACTATACTTCTAACCTCTTTCTTCGATTGTTAAGTCCATTATAGAACTCTATCTAAGCAGAAAGATCGAATCTCATGAGAGAAATGCTTGTAGCTGAAAGACAAGTTGCAAGAAAAAAACGAGGTTAGAGGTTGGTGGTAGGAGGTCGGAAAGAGCAAAGTAAAACCGGTCCAAGGTTGAATGGTTTTCCGTTAGCCGAAAAGATTAATAGCGGATGCAAGTTGCAGGAGCAGAAGCGAAACTGGTATCACAAAATAGTGTCTGACCCTATTTATTTCCCGGTCTTACAATATGGAAGGATTCCTAACAAGAAGAGCGAAACTCACACGCTTGCGCATATGAATAGAAGAAGATAAATACCTTTTGCGACAGCATTAAGCACTATCCCCATCGTATTTACAGAATGATTCTATGGGATGATTCAGGGTAATCGCAATTTCACTTTCAGAGTCTATTTTAAGCCATTCTCCTGTACTTTATTTGGAAGAGAACCGATGTTTTACACTTCGACTGAATTTGATACTTGAGATGGAAGCAGCAGGATTGCTGGTTCGTTCTGAGAAGTTTGTGAATGCTAAAATCTACTTATAAGACAAGATATACCAGGGGTGAAAAGTTTTGAAGAAAGAGAACGAGAAAGTTGAATTCAAGACTAACTGGCGAGACGAATGCATGAAAACACTTTGCGCTTTTGCGAATACCGATGGCGGTAAACTGATTATTGGCATGAACGATTCTGGTAAACCTGTTGGTGTTAATAGAGCAGATAGACTTCTTGAGGATATTCCGAACAAGGTAAGAAATTACCTCGGGATAATTCCACAAGTCTCGCTGCTATCGGAAAGTGGAAAAGAGTTGATTGTTGTTGAGGTCCATCCCTCAGAGAGTTCAATATCATTTAAGGGATCCTTCTATGTGAGGAGTGGGAGCACTACGCAAGAACTTACTGGAAGAGAACTAGAGTCATTCCTTCTTGCACGGTGTGGTAGGACATGGGACGCTCAAACTATAAGTGATGCATCAGTGGATGATCTGGATGAATCTACTATAGAAAGATTCAGACTTCTATCAGATAAGCGGTTGCCGTTTGCTTCACGGACAGAAGGATCTATAGATTTGCTTAGAAAACTAAATCTTGTCACTGATGGAAGGCTCAAGCGAGCCGCGATTTTGCTTTTCGGCAAAGAACCACGAAGGTTTTTTCCTGGGGCCTTTCTGAAGATCGGTGCATTTACTAATGATACCAACCTTATCAGGACCGATGATGTCGATGGGAATCTTTTTGTCCAGGTTGAAGAGGCTTTGTCGTTGCTAAGAACAAAGTATATCTTCTCGAGTGTTTCTTACGACGGTATTTACAGAAAGGATGAAATGGTCTATCCAGAGAAAGCATTGCGAGAGGCCATAACAAATGCTGTTGTTCACAGAGATTATTCGGCTTATCATACCCAGATAAAGGTTTTTCCAGACAGGTTGGTTCTTTGGAATAACGGTGGTCTACCAAATGGGATATCGATTGAGGACCTTCTGAAGAATCACGTTTCCCAGCCAAGAAATGAACTACTGGCAGATGTCTTCTTCAAGGCAGGTCTTATTGAGACCTGGGGGAGAGGAACTGTCTTGATGATTGAAGAGTGCAGGGCACATAAACTCCCTGATCCAATATTCAGGGAAGAATCAGGAGGATTCTCGGTGAGTTTGTTCAACTCATCTTATATAAGTGAACTGCAGATACCGGGTCTTACACCAAGGCAGAAAAAAATTGTGGGGTTTGTCATAAAAAATGGAAGCATTACCAACGAACAATGCAGAGAACTTACGGAAGTCTCAAAAGCAACTGCGACAAGAGACCTTGCTGATCTTGTTAAAAAGGGCGTTCTTGATCAGAAAGGGAGTAGTAGAAAAACCTCATACTACACTATGATGAGCCGTGATGAGTCATAGGTGAGCCATAATGAGCCATAAAATCTGAATCTCTGAAATCGAACATGATGTATAGATAGTTTATTTTTTGCTAGACCTGAAGAGATCTACCAAGAAGAAGCGTAAATAGTTATCCTTAATCCGACGTTCCATGTTTAGGTTCTTGGTTCTTCTTTCGGGATTCCGTCTGAACTTGATATAGCATCTCGATCTAAGATCAGTTGCAAGTTGTGGTGTGCCAAGTTGCAAGCATAAGTGACGAGGTTCGGGGTTGGTGGTTGCGGGTTGGTAAGAGCAAAATATCAGTTCCAAGTTGCAGGTTAAAAACCCGAAAGCAAAGACGCCACATCCCGTCATTCTGAACTGGTTTCAGAATCTCGATACTCCTAAGAGCTGGTGGCCTCTGTTGAAGACCACGTTGCAATAGCTCAGCGAGAATTAAAGAATTCCGAAAGACATCAGTCGGACAATCAATGATACATACATGTGATTCATTAAAATGATTATTTTTAACAAATCAATCAAGATATGCGATAATTGCTTCGTACAGTTGCAGTATCCGAATGGTTAGCGAAAGGAAGGAAAGCATGGCAAACCGTGAGGGAAAAAAAGAGACTGAACGAAGAGGACCAGACAAAGCATTTGCAAGAAGATTTTCGATAGGTATTGTGCTGAAGCTTGTGGTTGTGATAATCTCGCTGGTATTCTTCATTTCACTGCTCGGGTATGTTCTCTACAACAACGTTTATGACCTCATCGTTCAAGAACTGGGAAAGAATGCTGTAGATCTTGCGACAAGCGTGTCTCGATTCATAGAGGAGGATGTTGAGTCATTTGTCGCTCTAGCGTCAGTGACTGACTATGAAAACGAAGAGTTCGATACCGAATACTATGAGAGAATGCAACAGGTCTTCCAGGATATAAGAGAGTCTACAGGAGTAAGCTTCATCTTCGCAGAAAAGATGCTCTCCTCTGAGGAAATTGCATACATTTTCGACGGAGAACCCTCAGACAGCGGCCTCTTTTCCCCGATAGGTTCTGTTGATCAAATGGGTGAGCTCGAGCTGAGAGTTTTCAAAGAAGGAATAGCAGAAGCCACTGGCGTAGTAGACTGGCAAGACTGGGGAAAGTTCGTCACCGGCTATTGCCCTATAACGGCTGACTCAGGCGAAGTTGTTGGGTTGGCAGGGGTTGACTTCTCTATTGAATATATCGGAACCCTTCTAAACAGAGTGAGGATCTTTGTAATTATAACGTTTGCCACAATCATACTATTGAGTGTGATTCCCGCATGCAAGATGCTGCGAGACAGGGCAATCGCCTTGAATATAGACTTCATGACCGGCCTTCATAACAGAAGATACTTCGAATTCGTTCTGAAGTCCTGTGTTTCGCATGCTCGCAAATCGAACAAACCTCTTTCACTAATGATTCTTGATGTCGATATGCTGAAAGTCATCAACGACAGACATGGCCACAGTATCGGAGATGCTGTGCTTAAGTCGGTATCGGAAAGGATCCGGTCCAGCACAAGGAATACGGACATTTGCTGCAGAATCGGGGGAGACGAATTCGCTGTAATCCTTCCGAATGCTGGCACAGACAAGGCAGAAATAGTGGGAAAGAGAATCCTTGAGAGCTCCAGCGTTGCTGATGTTGTGAAAGAAGGGGATTCTGAGGTGGCTCTCAACGAAACGCTGAGTATAGGTGTTGCTGAGTTCACTTCAGATATGAAACTGCAGGATCTCAAAGAGGCCGCAGATTCGGCCATGTATGATGCTAAGAGCAAGGGCAGAAATACCATGGCAGTTTCGAAGCCTTCTTAGTTGCGGTCCTTTATTACCATGCAATCTCCATGATTATATCCATTAGCCTTTCAAGGTCGAAGCTAAACATGAATTTCTGACGATAAAAGAGAAGTACGCTTATCGCGCCTTTTCGCAAGATATTTTCTGGCAAGAGAAGCTAATTAGCCAGCGCAAGAGCTGAGAACGATGATGCTAAGATGCAAATAATCGAGCCCGTCACGGAAGACAACCTTCCTCCGTTCGCAATGAATTAGATCTAGTTCTTGCTCTTTTCTCTTGACGAACCACCAACCTCGGCTCTTAGAACAGTTGCAAGTTCTCAGTTCCAAGTTGGAAGCTAAAGACCCGAAAGCAAAAACGTCACATCCCGTCATTCTGAACTCGTTTCAGAATCTCGTTCCTTCGATTTGTGGATACGGGATGATTTGTTCAGTTGCAGTGATAACCTTAAATAAGGAGCCGGTCCTGTTGACCAGACCCTAGATCCCGGACCCGTCAATAATTCCGCAATCTGAACTCCATTCAGCATCTAGCCCTCAAGGTTTATTCGGACCCGCAGTCACGTACCTGCAAACTCGTCTCGAGACCCTCTCAATTCAGTAACGATCTTCTATGAATAGGGATTGATAGGTTTTTAGTTACCTCTATTCGTGATCACTCAGCGCAAAAGTCTCAGTTCTGAATTGAGGTATCCTAAATGATGAACTGAGTATCTAAAGCTTTCATAGTTTTTGTCAGGATTCAGTCATTCGAAAACACGAACTCGCCTGTTACTGAGTTGAAGTTCACGAAGCCACCATCTTCTATACGGAACTTGTATTCCGGATGATTGTAGTTCGGATCAATCGGGAGATGGAAATACATTCTGAGACACTTCAGAAAAGGATCGCGGTTGCTAATGATGTTTATGGCGTCCTGAATGTCATAGACTATGTAAAACGGGTCTATTAAATACGCATCCTCCATCCAGATGCCGTCGACAACGATTGAGGACCATGATTCATCCCTGCAAAAGACTTCAACACTCTTGGCGAGATCGATATCCGAGAAGATCAGTCTCCAGTATGCCAGATCATCGGCTTTGTCAAAAGGTTCCGGAACCTCGTCTGTACTAGCATAGACGGCGAACAGTTTCAGGTCGAATTCGGGATGGTTCTGCGCCAGATATTCTCTTGCTCTTGAAATCATTATCTCAATAAGAGTGTCATGCGTAAATCGTGGCAGTACGCATCCACCAAGAACAAGAACAATCATAATTGCCGTTATCAGCAATGTGACAAGCTTCGTTCTCTTTCCCATGAAATTCACCTCCATCGAAAGAACACAGGCACCTAAGTGAAACTAACCCTTAAGCGCATTGCCGTTAAGTCAGAAAGCACATTGTAGCCCATTAGACAGTCTTAAAACATAAAATACTACCACATACTTCGAGTGTCACAGCCTTAAATCCACAGTCGGTTTCTTTCCAAAACACTGCCTTACGGCTTCGCAGCCTATTCAGCCGTTCTTTGCGAAAAACGGAGTCTGACCCCACTTAGTTCCAGCCCTTACACTCCATACCCAAAACAGTAAAGACACGTAGTTTTCCGGCTGACTTCACAGGAGTAATAGATTTACGCTGAGCACTTTCAAATAAACCAGCCAGGAAGGTTCTCTTCCCGGCCGGATATTGCTTCACTCCTTCCAGATACCCCAGGCTTTCCAGAGTTCATCCGCTGCCGCCGAAGGGATAGGATTTGGAAAGTGTACGTTGCCCTGATAAGCATATAGGAGATTCGGCGAATGTATGTAAATGATGGGCTGGTATTGAGTAAATAGAATCTGGAACTCTTCAAACAATTCATATCTCTCATCTTCTGTCGCTGATGTCTGGAGAACAAAGATCTCGTGAATCCTCTTTTCCCATTCGGGGAGGTAGTACATCTCTTCGGTTATGTAATCGCGATATCCTGGAGGATAGTTCCAGAAGTGACCTGGTCCGTCGATACGAAAGACTCCAGTTCTAAGTTCAGGATCTATCGTACCGTCGAACAGCCCTGACAGGAAAGAGTCGTACAGAGGTTCTTCCATAAGCGGCACTCCTGCCAGGCGAACCAAATTGATAGTTATACCAAGATTTTTTGCATTGGATACAATGAGGTTTCCTAGACTCACAAAATTGGGTGAAACCTCAAGGTCAAAGACGACTGTGTTTCCGGCTCCATCGATCAGCTTCCCTTCCGAGTTCCAGCTGAAACCTCCCAGCTCAAACTCGCTTTTCGCCTTTTCCACGGAAAAGAAGAACGGATCTTCCTCAACCTTTTGCGAATAATATGGACTCTCTACGTTAAGGGGCGAATACAGGGGTTTTGAATTGCCCCCGTAAGTTGTATCAATTATCTTCTCCCGGTCTATCAAATAGGCAAAGCCACGCCTAAAATGATCGTTCCTGAACCACTCCCATTTCACCGGATCTGGCGCATTGAAGTTAAGAAGAAGGAACTGCACGTAGTCTCTTGAACCCCCCTGTCCCGCAACCCAGCTATGGTCCTTTTTACTTAAGAGAGTTTTCAACTGACTTGTCGACGGCGAAAAGAAGTCCAGATTGCCGGCCTGAAATGCCCACATCGGATTGCTTCCACTCATTATGTGGATTATCACACTGTCCAGATATGGGAGTCTAACCCCGTTTGAGTCGAATTTCCAGTAATTCGGGTTCTTTTTCAAAACTACTTTCGCTCCCGGAACATACTCTGAAGGAATGAACGGCCCCATTCCTACTATCTGATCAACTTCGTCCAGAGACCATATCTCATTAACCGTTCCAGCTGCGATTGCAGGCTCAAAGACGTGTTTGGGTAGTATCTCCCGGCTTGCTGCAACTTTAATACCCAAGGTATTCGGTACAGTCCAGCTGAGAGATATCGCCGAATCATCTATCAACTCAATAGTCGGGAGGTTGCCTTCTGCATCAAGAAAACCCGAAACCCCCGTCTCCACAAGCAGGTTGAAGCGCCAGTACACGTCATCGACAGTGAATGGTTCACCGTCTGACCATAAGATTCCCTCTCTTATTTTGAAGAATACGGTCAGGCCATCCTCGGAGAGCCACCAATCCGAGGCTAGTTCGGGAATCGTGAGATTCCTGGTAGTATCGAAGCCGAGCAAGGAAGAAGAGAACAATCCGATTACCTTGCGGGAATAAATTTCAGATGCAATGAGAGGATTAAAGGTCGCAGGATCTAGATTCATCTGGAGATTCAAAGTCCCACCGGGTTTTCCGTCGAAGTCCTCGATAACGTATTCCGGAGTTGAGAATGCAAATGAAAACACCATAAGCGCTACAATTACCAATGCCAGTTTCTTCATCTTTTCGCCCCCTTCTATTTTGTGAGAGCGACACGGGTGATTCGCAGTAATCGTCACATCATGAGAATCATATTTTCGGCAGTGATTCTCTGAGCAATCGCCTGATGAGTCAACTCCGAATACCTTAATCAGACCTGGCTGCCGAGATCATCCCCCAGGGTGCGAATAGTATCTAGATGATAGAAAATGGAGTTCTACAATTCGAGTTTGAGAAGTGAAAGGCACAAGAAGTTCAGTTGATTACGCCGGCCCTTATACTCCATACTTCAAATCAGTAAAGACACGTAGTTTTCCGGCTGACTTCACATGGGTAATAAATACCTGCGTCTCATTAACAATAATCATTCTAGCCTTAATTGTAGATAATCCGTATGTTCACAATGAGTCGATCAAAATGAAAGATGTAAAAATTAACAGCTGTATGAGTTTCTCTATTATTTACTGAAATCAATTGATTGATAATGACGTAACCAAAGTGAATGCATTCTCTCTCAGAAGACAATACCTTAGTGCACGACTTAGAGCTGGTGATAGCAAGATTATCCACAACTCATGTCTCGCGATCTCTCCTAACGATCCGCATTAATTATGACCCAGTTCTATCCGCTGGACCTATGATATTCGGTTTTCAAAATAGCTTTCGGAAAAACCCTTTACGAATTCACTAATCACTGCACGGGCATACAATGAATAATCGGCATTAACCAGTCGGCATGATAACTTCTCACTGAAGACTCTTATCTGAAATCTGATTCGCATTAACCATCTTCCAAGAAAAGCGGGCTTGCGCCCGCTCTTTGCTGAAAAAAACTCTTTGTACTAGAAAGTAGGGACGATCGAGCCTTCAAACTTTTCCAGTATGAATTCCCTGACTTCGTCTCTTGTTATAATTTCCGCCAGACTCTCTAGCCACGCGCTGTCAAGGTCTTCTTCGCGCACAACAATGAAATTGGCATACGGCGAATCCTTTCCCTCAACGAAAGTGGCGTCTTTCTGAGAGTTCAAGCCGATCGAGAGCGCGTAATTGGTGTTAATGACGGCCCCGGCGACTGTTGTGTCTTCCTTGAATACTCTCGGAACGAATCCTGCCTCCATCTCGAGCAGCACAATCCCTTTTGGGTTCTCTTGAACGTCCAGTACCGTAATATCTGCCTTGCCCGGATCCTTTAGGGTAATTACTCCGTTGTTGTGAAGTAGGAGAAGGGCCCTTGTCTCATTTGTGGGATCGTTGGGAAGAGCGATCTTGTCTCCCTTTGAGAGCTCTTCGTAGGGCTTTTTCATGTAGAAACCCATTGGAGCGATCAAAACGTTTACCGCCGGCACCAGCCCTTCTATTCCTCTTTGAGACGTAAAGGATTTCAAGTACTGGATGTGTTGAAAGAAGTTGGCATCTAGCTCTTTTGAGGCAAGCGCCAGATTTGGAAGAACATAATCGCTGAAAACAACAATCTCCAGATCTATCCCGGCCGCCTCGAGTTCCGGTCTTATGAACTCGAGTATCTCTACGAAGGGAACAGGCGTAACTCCGATCCTTAGCTTTGTTTCTCCAAAGCTCACAACTACCAGAACGATCACAAGTACCAGTAAGAATCTTTTCATAGCACACCTCCCGAAGAAAATAAAAAAGGGTGTCTCCTGACACCCCGTATTTTTCATAGCGACAGAAACCCTGTCACCTGAACGGGGTTTCCCTGCACATCACCATACCCACAAAAATCGAATAAAAACAAGAGTTATTCAAATAAATCCCTCCACGATATTGCAAGGATTATACATAGAAAGATATTGCGAACCAAGCAACGCGCTGTGAAGTTTCCTGCATATCTGAGAATATTTGAAGCCATCCTTGGATAGGATAAGGAAAAGTTGCAAGCTCTTAAGAAAAGAAACGTCCCTCGTACTTCGTCCAAGATCGTGAACCCGTCCTTCGATTGGATCGGAGATCCCGGATCAAGTCCGGGATGACGGTGTTAATTGATTGCGAAAACGTCACATCCCGTCATGCTGAACTTGTTTCAGCATCTCGTTCCTAGGAAGCGCTGTACGCTGCGAGAAGCGGTTCACCGTTGACCGTCCCGGATCATGGACCCGTTCACCGAAAAGATCAAAGACCTGATCCTGATCAAGAACACATCAGGATGGCAAATTGAGTTGGTTCAAACGAGTTGATATTCTTCCGCGGGTGATTGCTGTCTTCTCTTCCTTAAGCTCCAACCAACCACCAACCACGTACCACCAACCACGGCTCCTAGAACAGTTGACTGTTCCAAGTTGCAATCATAAGATCCGCTGGGCGCTGTGAAGAGGCGTCCCCAAAAAGAGCAGTTCTTCGTTCCGACGCTCCGCGTCAAAGTTCTTCGTTCTTGGTAGAACCAATGAAGCAAGAGCATCGGGATTCCGACTAGGAGCTTTGTCGGAATGACAGCATTTGACGCATCTTTACTTTAGGGCTTGCAACCGTTCTCGACCGATGCAGTCGGAACTAGCCGCACACAGAGCGACGGTCCTGATGTTCTGCATCACTTGTGTTTTTTCGTTGTTCTTGCCACTGCTTGCAGTGACTGGCCTCAGCTTGAAGCTGAGACTGGCACCACGAAGCGGCACTGGCGAAGGCGAAGCCTTCACTGGCGGCGATGATTCTCGCCTTTTGGCTGGCCTGCGTTAGCAGACTGGCTTCGATATGGCCTACTGCCGAAGGCAGCCTTGCGTTCCGGCATGTTCTTCGCAGGCATTGCGCCCGCCGATGCTTTCCGGCGCAGTGCGTCCGACATTTTTCTCTCCCTCGCGCCAGCGAGCCTCACATCCCAACATTTACCGGCGGCTTTTGTCGGAGGACGGCTGACCTTTGACGGTCATCGTTGTTTTTCAGCGCTCAGCGTCTCTTACTAGGCGTCCAACGCGAAACTTTCTTTCAAGCGATCAGCGGGTTCTCCGCTTTTAAGCGCACAACGGTTCTTACGCTTACAACTTGGATCTTGGCACTTGCAACTGTTCACGTTTTTCGCGTTGAGATTCTGAGCAGGATCATCTCAGAATGACTCAATGCAAAAGAAGACTGTTATTTCCAATTACTAATGCCAACTCCTACTCAATCATACCGTATAGCCTGTCCCGAATTCTTCTGTTTCGTGCTCCCGTTCAGGGTCATCCTGTGATGCAACTGCACAGGACCTAGGTCTTTGACTTGATAAACTGCCACTCCTTTTCCGTTATCATCACTACGGTCAACCCCATTCATTGCACTCGAACCCTCAGCAAAATTGGAAGAACGTAAAAAGGCTAATGTGTAATCAAGGCAACGTCCTTGCAATACGGAAACCGAAGTAATCGCGCGTAGAACGAGGCGAGCCATCGTCACGAGACGCCACCCTTACGCTCATCACGCTGCTTTCCCAGCCACCGCCACGATTCACCCGGAAAGAACTATCTGTACTGTAGTACGGATTCGTCTGCGCCGAACTGGAGTAACCTTCATACCAGTCACTGCACCACTCCCAAACGTTTCCGGACATATCGTAGATTCCAAGCTCGTTCGGCGTTTTCTTTCCAACTTCTTGAGTCATTCCTCCGGAATTCGGATCGTACCAGGCCACATCATCCACACTGTTACTTCCGGAATACTTGTAACCCTTGCTCTTGTTCCCACCCCTTGCGGCGTACTCCCATTCAGCCTCCGTCGGCAGTCTGTACCCTACTACTTTCGATGGATCTGTCGTTATCATTCCATCTTTGTCCAGTAGATTCCCGTTGCTGTCATAGGCTTTAGGAAGTTTTTCCTTCTCGCTCAGCCAGTTGCAGTAAGCTATAGCATCTTTCCAGCTCACGTTGATAACTGGTCTGCTTCCCCTCCCCCAGCCCTTGTCATCTGGTTTGACTATGCCAGTAGCCTCACAGAAGACGTCGTACTCATCGAATGTAGTCTCATACTTTCCTATATAGAAGTTGTAGGTGAGCGTCACTTTGTGTGTGGGTTTTTCATTGTCGTATCCATCGCCCCAGGTGTCTCCCATCGTGAAGCTGCCATTTTCTACCAGTACGAATTCCCCAATTCCTGCCAGCCCAAATGCCGCCAGCAACATAACGCAGAGTGTAAGAAATATCGCTTTCTTCATTGCCTCACCTCCATTAGTGAGGCTTCGCACTTAAAGTAAGCACGTGAAGACTAAGGAAATATACGGCAGGTAGTGCAACACGCTTATATGATCAATATAGCAGTTTTTCCATCATAAACGAATGAATATTCACTTGTGAAAACTGCCGTCTCGAGGATTACTTTTCGATTCATAAGCCTGGCTAATCTCTCTATATCATTGCTCCAGTCAAGCACTCACAAAAGGCTGGTTCGGGATTGACTATGAGCATGGGAATGAACATTGTGAATATGGAAAGAAGCAGTCCCGATTATTCCGGCAAGAATCAAAACGAATCTGACGTAACGATATTTCCAGCAAAAAGGCCTTTCGTAAATGATTTTCTCGTTTTGTAATCGTTTTTCCTGAAGTGTAGTAAGTGCATAGAGGTTCGTCCGTAATTATTTTTCTTGATGTGTGCTAAAATATAACAATAATTCTTGGATTGTAATCATTTTTCCGGAGGACGCTATGGCTGAAAACGATCAGGATAGATCAACTGAAAGACTCGCGGGGTATGCGACACTTATCGAGCGATATGACTTAGATGTTATTCCAAATTGGCACAGGTCACTGGTGACCACGAGTGGAATCCGCCGGATCGGCTCGAGCGAGGGCATAGTTGAGGAGACATATCCTTCTAAGTACTGGCCGGGGGATACTCTGGGCAATCATCTTGAATTTGCGCTTAAATATGACGGGACGAATCTCGCCATACTCGACAGCCTGTTTCGGGAAGCTTCAGAGGAAGACTTTCTCCAATATGTCCGCTCAAGACCAACCGGAAAATACGCTAGGCGGCTGTGGTATCTTTACGAGTTTCTTACCGGGAAAATGCTTCCTCTCGATGACTTGAAGCAGGGTAACTACATTGATCTGCTTGAGCCGGATGAATACTTCACGGTCAGCCCGGCCCGCCAGATTCGTCGCCAGCGAATCAACGACAATCTACTGGGTAACTCATGCTTTTGCCCAATTGTTCGCCGAACTGAAACCCTTCGAAGCTTTGAAACAGCCGATCTTGCCGGGAGATGCCGCAGGGCGGTGGCTGGCTATTCCCCGGAGTTGCTGAGGAGAGCACTTGGCTATCTGTACACCAAGGAGACAAAATCCTCTTTTGAGATCGAAAATATTAAGCCCACGTCGACCAGAACCGAGCGATTTGTAGCGTTACTTCAGCTGGCCGAGCAGGAAGATTTTTGCAGAAAACCACGCTTGATCGAACTTCAGAATCGCATTGTCGATCAACGGTTTCGCGATTACGATTACCGGACGTGTCAGAACTACGTCGGAGAAACAATCGTCTGGCAAAAGGAAAGGATACATTTCATATGTCCAAAGCCTGAAGATCTGGCTGACATGATGGAGGGTCTAATTACTGCCCATAAAAGCATGGACGATAGCGATGTGTCGCCCGTGGTTCACGCCGCCGTTATTTCCTACGGGTTCGTTTTCTTGCACCCTTTCCAAGACGGCAACGGCCGAATCCACCGTTTTTTGATCCACAACATCCTTGCCCGCCGGGGTTTTACACCCAAAGGCGTCATGTTCCCCGTATCGGCATCAATGCTGAAGAACCCTGCCGACTATGACGCCTCTCTGGAAGCGTTCTCACGGCATATTATGGCCCTGGCGGAATACTCTCTCGATGAAGAGGGCCGCATGACCGTTCACAACGATACCGCCAGGTGGTACCGCTACATCGATATGACGCCCCAGGTGGAGGCTCTCTTCAAGTTCATCGATCAGACCATTGAGGTCGAACTAACCCAAGAATTGGCGTTTCTAGCCAATTACGATGAAACAAAGAAAGCTATCCAGAAAATCGTTGATATGCCCGACCGTTTGATAGACCTCTTCATCCGCTTTTGTCTGCAAAACAATGGCAGGCTTTCAGCACAGAAACGCAAGAGTCACTCTGACTTTCTGTCAGACGAGGAAATTACCCATATGGAGCAGGCGGTTCTTGCAGCCTACGGCGACATGACCTCGAACGCAGATTGATGGCGCCCCCACGAGACTCCTAACGCCGGCGACACTCATGTCGATCCGGCGACCTTCTTCACAAATCATGGACTCGTCCTTCGAAGCGCAGTTACAAGTTGTCAGTTCTAGTGTGCCAAGAAGGCGAAGAAGGGAACTTCTAGCCATGCTTAATCGAAGATGAGGGTGGGCCCCTCGAAGCCGTCATGCAGGTGGAGGCTTCAAACCACCGTAAGCTGCTGTGGTAAAGAGCCATGGTAGTGAACGTTACGGGAAAAGGCGGGACAGTGATCCCGTCAGGTGAGTACCAGAGGAGACGAATACAAGTGAACCACCGTGAACGTGTCGTAAGAACTACTAGTGTCATCTAAACCGGGAAGCCTGGTTATCTCGGGATAAGTCTGGAGGAAA
>NZ_JFHL01000004.1 GCF_003664995.1 Mesotoga sp. BH458_6_3_2_1
GGGTGAAATCCCCCTGGGCTGATCACCAGAATAAGAACCGCTTTACGCTTAAAATCAAGGACCCGCTGAGCGCTGTAATGGACGTTATCCGTTGACCGTTCAAGAGCAAGGACCCGTTCGCCGAAAATAGCAACCGAAAAAGTGCGTTGTCGAGACGTTTACTACGCCCACGGGAAGGCGAGTCTGGCCAGGCGAAGCCTAACTGACCTGCGTTAGCAGACAGGCTCTTGGATGCTTACAACAACTCTTCTTGGAAGCGCTGTCATCCCGTAATGCTCCTATACGGGATCTCACTCTTGCTAGACTCTAGACTCCGGACCCCTCTTAATTTTGTTATGCTCGTTTCAGCATCTAGTTTTTAACGATATACTTAGAATTGAACTCAAGTAAACCATGGTGTTATAATATTTTCGCATGGGGTGTCCCCGTGGGCGGAGCAGGAAAAAGGCTCCGTTTTTTCTTTTTGTGTATAAGAATTTCCTCACAGTTTTTTGCCTTCGATTTCTCGTTTCTCGTCTTGGTCAAAAATGTAGTCTGACCCTGTTTAATCTGCTGCTTAATCTTGACCCTGTTTATCTGCTCATTCAAGCAGGACTAGTTTCTGATCATTCCCTTGCAGTACCTTATGACTTTTTTCTCTCCAGTTTCTTTCCAGCAGGGTTCTTCGTGAGATAGAGATGAGAGCTTTGTGCTTGTAAGACGACCATATCTTTTCACGATCGTCCCGACAATCTCTTCTTCTTCGGCGGGTAAATGATCTGGCATTGCCGTTCCTTTGACCATCACAGAGGCTTTCTTGCCTTCTTCGACCACTCCGGCCTCTTTAAGATAAGAGACGACGTCTTCGTACTTCACGGGCGTAGGTCCATAATGATTGGCAATATACCTGAGACCGGTAATAGACACTCCCCTTCTCTCAAACGAAAGCGAATCGGAATAGAACAAAAGCTTGAATAACTTCATATGATCAAGAGGTTCTATTTCAGACAGAAAACGTCCTACAACTGCACTTAGGGCTCTTCCAGAAAAGACCTTGAAGCCATTGAGGTGCGTTTCGGTATTTCCGTGAGCTTCAATTATCATCCTTTCTCTCAGAGAAAGGATGGGTTCGTTTACAATACCGGTCTTGTCGACTATTCTGTCTCGATCATTCGGAGAGATCCTTCCCTGGACCGCAGCGGCATTAACGAAAGAAATGAAGTCTTCTCCGCCTGGTATTATGTAATTTCTGTAAGATTCGAGAAGCTTGTCTGAAAGAGCTCTCGAGCCGTCTTCAAGCTTTGAGACCAGGGACTTTGTCCTTCCCAGCAGAAGCGCTATCTCCTCCTGAGTGAGGTTTAGATTCTCTCTGGCTTTCCTAAGATCTGTTGGCGATGGGATGCAATTAGTCTTTTCATAATTGTCCCAGATCTTCTTCCAGGCTTCATCGAAAGATCTGGCATCCACATATGAACTTCCGCATCCATCACATCTATAGACATCGTAGGAAAGTCTGACTTGACTTCCCTTGAAACTCTCGATACTCTCTTCCTTAGATAGGCGCATTTCCCTTCCACATTCGGGACATCTCATGAAATCAACTCCCGTACTCTGCAAGATGCAAAGATAGACAGATCAGCCTTTCCTTGAAACTATAACTCAGCTTCAAATAGACTCTGTCTTTGTATTCATAGTTTTCTGGGGCCAAGAATTCATCATCGGTAATATCAAGTTCTCTGAGTATTGACTCAAGCGGTAAGGATCTCCAGACAACAATCGTAAATGAATCTCTTTGATTATCATCCTTGATCTCATCGGGGCAGATGTCTTTCGCCACCTTCCACGTGGCCTAAGCACATCATAACGCTCTCTTATTCCTGACTTGTAGAAAGCGTTCATCAGATCTATGTTTTTCTTCGCATCACTGAGCAAGTAGATATTGCATTCCCGGTTTTCGATAATCTCTTGTATTCTGTTCCTAAGAACATTGAAGAACAGCTTATTCTTCATAAGATCCATGCTCTTCTCCTAAATTATATATTGTCTATGTCAACTTTGTCAACTACACGACGTTTTACTTCTCTTCATAGCTCCACCGCTCAGAGGGGCGAAAAGAATTCCGCTATGCATTTCATTGAATTTCCGCCAAGGTTTTGTGCCCTAGTTTATCTTTCGCTTCGCGAACAGGAATTCAGTTTCTCGAGTTTCTGGATCTTGCTTTATCGTAGATATTTAGCTTGCAGGAAACGCGCTTCTCAGCAGCCAATATAAATTCACTGTAAAAACGCGAGTCTGTCACGAAAAAAGTTGTGCCTAATCTTCCGCGTTCTCGCTGTAGTCCTCTAATACATCGTCTGAGAGATGTACGAGGTGACGAAGAGAAGCTATCTCTTTTACGCTTTCGTATGAGAGGTATGTGCAAGTCTCAAACAACGGACCACGTTCTAGCAACGAAAAAACAGGTCTTTGCAGTTCTTGAAAAACCTTATCCTTTCTCGAGAAAGGCGCTACTATATGAAGCTTAATGTCCATATTCGGCTGAAGCGCCAGCAGATCGGCCATTCTGAGAATACCGGAATAGATAGAAGTGGTATGCTCTACCTCGAAAGCCCTCTTGATCGATCTCCCCCTTAACCACAGAACATCTATCTGCTCTATGGTTTTCAAAGTAATCTCATCATAATTTAGGGGTAGCCTTTCTAAGATAGACGGATCGCCACTCTTACATTCGGAAAGTACTCTGCTCCGATCATTTCTGGGAATCCATATCTTCATTCCCATCTTAGCGCCAATATCTGCCAGTAAGGCCTGAATCTTAATTGACTCGCGTACATCGGATTGCTCTGCAACAATTTCCGTATCTTCAGAGTCCTCGTCCGTCGGGACGGATACAGGTATATCTTTCTTCTCACCTCTGACTCTAGGTAATAGATACTTCTTGTAGGCCTCGGCGTCGTAGGCGAATGATCTCCCGGAGTGTTCCTGCTTTAAAAGGGCTGCTTCCAAGAATTCGCCGTCTTCGTTCTCCAGTCTAACAAGACTGCCCCTGACCTTCCCGGTCCAGGCGTTGGAGTTAGGTGGAAGGTCTCTAGTAAAAGACAGACCATTCCATATCTCAGGCTCGTGTATTGGCAGGGCCTTCTCGACTTCTAACCAAACCAGTGGCTTGACTTTGAACCTCACCGCAAAAGGGTCGTCTGCTTTATAGAAACGGGGAGAATCATCAACAAAGGGTTTGCTTGTCACTTCTAGTATGCCAACCCAGCGAGAGAGCTTGGTTAGATAGCATATAAGCTTATCTCCGATGTTCACTCTGCTCGCTAGATTCTTGTGCCGCATTCGAAATCCAGAAATAGTTCTATCTGACTTTGAAAAAGCTTCATATGTTTCTGGCGAAAAGAGGTCCGTGTAGTAGGCCACTTCAACCATCACCTGCCTAAGTGTCTTTCTATGCTTCTAATCCCCAATGCCCTGTCCTGCTATTCGTAATATTTCTCCCTGCTTTTTTCTTAGAAAATCCCGATATGAATAAGCTAGCTGGATTCAACACTATAATAGTCGATGTTACACAATAGACCAAAGACCCCAAAAATTCATCATCGGTAATATCAAGTTCTCTAAGTATTGATTCAAGAGGTAAGGATTTCCAGACAACAATCGTAAATGAATCTCTTTGATTATCATCTCTGATCTCATCGGGGCAGATATCTTTCGCCACCTTCCACGTGGCCTCAAGCACATCGTAATGCATTCTTATTCCTGACTTGTAGAAAGCATTACAAGAATAGGAGTCTGAGCCAATTTTACGTGATCCTATTTTACGATTTTCTAGATATTAGTATTGAATAATATAATAGAATGGCATGGAAATGGGAGGTTATATGATGAGAAACAGTACTAAGAGCACGATTCTCGATTGTTTGAGCAACAGGTATCCCGGTTGGAAAGGATTTGATGATGAACGCTTTGTCGCAGACGAAATCACTTACAAACGGTCTACGGTGGACCTTGCTCGCAAGCTCCTCGCCAAGAAAGAACTTTCAAGGCTCATTGGAGAAAAGAACTTCGGAGAGCTGAACGAGAGAATCGAGAGAGTCGGTAAGGACAATAATCTTCTTTACAATTCGGTCCCTACGAGCGGTGATCTCAGAATCTTATACAACGAGAACGCGAACAAAGAAGCGTTCTATGATGCCTTCCTGTCCTTGATTCACGAAAAGGGGAAGGGAGAAGAAAGGCTGGCAAGGTTCGTTGAAGTTCTGAAAGGTCTAGGTATCAAGTGTTACTGGTCGTTCCCAACTTATTTCATGTTCATCATCGATCCAGAGAACGAGTTTTTTGTGAAGCCTTCAGTAGCAAAATGGTTTCTAGAGATGACTGGAAACAAATATAGTTCCCAGGTTGATGCCCAAATGTACAAGACCCTGAAAGAAGAAGCGAAAAGACTTCAAGACGAGATGAACCAGTACAATCCCAAAAACCTTATTGATATTCAGAGCGCTATCTGGGTTGCATATTCTGAATCATCAAAAAAACTATCTAAGCGATACTGGAAGATTTCTCCTGGGGAGAATGCGTGGCAATGGGAAGAATGCAAACGAGACGGTTTTATAGCTATTGGTTGGCCAGAACTTGGAGACCTGTCCAGCTTGAACGAAGCTGAATTCAAGGAAAAGGCAACTGCCATAGAAAAAGAACTAGGCGGAGAGTACGCAAAATCATCTTCAAGCCAGGTCTGGAAGTTTAGAAACATCAAAGCTGGAGACATAATAATCGCCAACAGGGGACAGAAGGAAGTAGTAGGAATTGGCAGGGTAATTGAAGAATACTTCTTCGATGGATCGGAGGAGAGGTACCCCCATAAGTTGGGTGTTGACTGGTTTGATACTGAGATTCGGCGTGTTAACAAGCCTGGCTGGGTCAAGACATTGATTGAAATCGAATACGAGGAATTTGAAGAGATAAGCAATGCACCCGGAAAATTAGATGGTTCCGCTTCAGCTGCAAAAGAGGTGCTTCAAAAAATCCTTCCCATCGATCGTGAACGAGAAGCCGCAGTCGAATTTCTTGCGGAATCTGTTGAATACTGCAACGAGAAATATCCCGACTGCTGGGAAGTATCTCTCTTCAACCATCTTATTCGACTTAATGTTGGAAGGCTTTATTCACTCGATCTGAAGGAAGGTTCCGTAATGTTCTTTTGCAATCCAGATTCTCTTTCGGATGAACTTAAGCAGAAATTTTCGCGCTACATAAAAGTATATGATGAGTTTCGGTCGCTTAAGAGAGATGTTCTACAAATTGAGCTTCCTAGTGAAGTGTTTGTTGACTCATCCTCCCTTTTCCGAAATTCGCATCATGCTTTCCTAGATCTGGCGATGGGCACGGCCACCACCAGTCCATATAAGGCAGCGTACTCACCAGGGATCATAGAATTTGTGAACGATATGTTGAATACCTCTCTTCCTCACCCAGGCTTTTTCAATTACCGAAACATCTTCTTCTCTGCGAAAACATTTGAACTACTGAAAGGAATACACAATAACCCCACGAGTGCTTTCTACAAAGAAAACAGAGACGACTTCTACGAATACGTTGAACAACCCTTGAAAGAACTTTTGTCCGGTGTTGTCTCTCAACTGCCTTACGAGTTGGTTGATTATCTTGAGACCGACAAATACGTAATGGGGAAGATTCTTAAGAATGACTATGGACAAGGGGGCGCATGGGATTACGCATGGGGAGCCTTCTATCCGAAAGGTGGTAAGAAAAGAACGGACGCACAACTATATATTACGCTTCGAAAAGACTATCTGACTTACGGTTTTTCGCTTGGTGACTACTCATCGGGGACGTGGAAACGTCTTAGTGAAAATGTATCGAATAATAGGTCCAAAATAGTGGAGTTGCTTGGGAAGAAAATCTCCGATAATTTCGATTTGTACGGCTATGAGAGCGGAGGAGTAGAACCAGTAAACAGAGCATCAAATTTCGAAGAACTGGTAGAAAAAATGGAGGAGATTCAGTTCAATGTTTGCAACGCTATTAGCAAAGAGAAACTTCAATCCCTCGAAAAAGAGGAACTTGTTAAGGAGATTTCTGAGGGATTTGAAATCCTGTTCCCGCTTGTCATACTCGCCACCGAAGAGAATCCCATGGAAAGAATTGTTTTGATCGTTAACCCAGGTATTAATCCTGTTGTCAATTTGGATACTGTTAGTGAAGAAACTGGACTAGATCAACTGGAACTTGCGACGTGGGTGAAGGCAATAAGAAGGAAGAGACAAGCGGTTATTTACGGACCACCTGGAACAGGGAAAACCTTTGTAGCTAAGAAGCTTGCCGAACATATTGTTGGGGGAGGGAACGGATTCATTGATACCGTTCAGTTTCATCCATCTTACTCTTACGAGGATTTCATAATGGGAATACGTCCTGTTTCAGATGAAAATGGGAACCTAAGATATCCTGCCAAAGAAGGTCGTTTTCTCGAATTCTGCGGTAAGGCAAGTAAGTGCGAAGGCGATTGCGTTCTGATAATTGATGAGATAAACAGGGCGAATCTCTCCCGAGTCTTCGGAGAACTGATGTATGTTCTTGAATACCGAAACGAGACCGTGAGACTTGCAGTTGACGGGAAGGAATTCAGAATCCCGGAAAATGTATATCTTTTAGGTACTATGAATACTGCGGATAGAACAATCGCACTGGTGGATCACGCATTAAGAAGGAGGTTCGCCTTCCTGAAACTAGCCCCGAAGTATGAAATCATGCGCCATTATCACAAAGATCTGGAAACAACTGTCGAACCACTAATAAGCCTGTTGAAAAGACTAAACTCTCACATAGAAGAACATTATCAAGTCGGGGTATCCTTCTTTCTTTCAAAGAATCTGAGACAGGAACTCGAATCGATCTGGAAAATGGAGATAGAACCATATTTGGAGGAGTATTTCTTCAACCAACCGGACAAAGTTGCGGAATTCAGGTGGGATAGAGTAAAAATAGAGATAGGATTATCTTGAGATGCGAGACATGATCATCGAGCTTGAAGAATATAGAAGAGCTTTAGTGCCAAGAGACTCACTTCCTGAAGAACTCGGGTTGCTTTTGCACAGAGAGTACAGCAAAAAGATAGAAATTGAATTTCCTACCATTGCCAATGACTACAACTGGCGGCTCACCTCTTTAGGCTGGGTTGGTCAGATTCGTCTTTCAAAAGAGATTTCTCTCAAGATGCTTCCAAAAGTTTCTCTAAAAAACATATTCGGAATGTTGGAATATGCATACGATTTAAAAAGCTTTGATCTAAGGCAAGAGATCGATCATTACGGGAGCATTGAAGAGCTTTTTGAAAGACTTGTGAAAATTCTTTCTATGAAAGTGCTTCTCCGAATAAAGAGAGGGCTTTACGGCAACTATATTCCTTACACAGACAGTCTTTCATATGTTCGAGGAAGGTTGGAAACCGATGAAATTGTTAGAAAACCGTGGAACATAAGACCGATTTGCAGCTATGAGGATCACACAAGAGATGTAGAAGAGAATCAGATTCTGGCGTGGACTATGAAATGGGTAATCATGTCGGGCATTGTTAATCAAGAAACTTTACTTCTTGCACAAAAAGCTTATCGCAGCCTCCGACAGATAGTCGCCGAGATACCTTACGACTCAAGGTCATGTGTATCGAGACTGTACAACAGGCTAAATGACGACTATAGGCCGATGCATCTGCTCTGCAGATTCTTCCTCGAAAACTGCGGACCTTCCTTGGAAAACGGCGACCGGCAGAGCGTTGCATTTACTGTCAATATGGCTCGTCTGTATGAGCTCTTTGTCGCCAGATGGCTAGAATCGCACCTAAACGATTCGTACACGTTGAAGGCTCAAGAGAAAGTGTCTGTTTCAGGTGGAACGCTTCAGTTCAATATCGATCTCGTCCTTTATGATAGGTACACAGGAAAAGCTGTAGCCGTAATGGACACAAAATACAAGACTCGAGAGAGTCCTTCTAATGCCGACTTCTATCAGGTCACCACATACGCACTAAGCAAAGGATGTGACAAAGCATTCTTGATATATCCTTCTGATCTCAAGAGCCCCTTTCATGAAAGTGTTAATAATATCCAGGTAAGATCTCTGACATTTCCTCTGAGTGGTAATCTCGAATCCAACGGTGAAGAATTCATGGAGCAGCTGCACATTAACTTAAAACGATAAACCTTGAGGCTTCTCATCTATGCATAAGGTTATTATTCTTAACGCGAGAGTTCTCCAATACCAAGTAACCCTACTATTCTTGCTATCTAAAGTTCATTTACCCTATGGCAAGACCTTCAAAAACCAAACCTGTTTGTCTCTCTAAGAGGTTTCAGTGATGCTGTCTTTCAAGCAAAAAAAGAGGGATAAAACCTCCCTCACTTCACTCTCATCGTATTTGTCTAGCAGGGCCTTTAGCGGCGTAATGTTTTTGGTAATAAAGATACACTCCTCTCAATGGAGGCTTTAACGTCTATATACTCTTCCTTGGGCCGCTTCTTTGCAGCTTCCATTGCTTTAACCATATTCTCCGCAGCTTTTTGGTCGATATAAATCTCTTTCTCGAATGTTCTTGTTGCCATAATTCTCCCTTCTTTCGAGTGCCTTAATAATTTACTCTATCATTTCGACACGGCATTCTCCAGATGTTTACAAAACCCTAGTCCTTCAAACCAATCAGCTCGTCATTAGAACAAATGGCAATTTATAAACATATTGCCGATTATTCTAATAATGATACAATAAGGGCTTCAGTTCTCGTAATAATCAGGAATCTGACCCGTCATTCTGTGACCCGTTCACTCTGTACCTATGTCTGAAAGTGATAGCGTAGTTCTTACAAAGACTCTTTCTCCCGAAGACTGTGTCAATACTCTTTCATTAGCAATGATCTTCATTCGATTCGTTAGCGCAAAGGTGAATAGCAGTTTTCAATCTGTATAAGGTCTCGGTGGCACTCATTGTATGCCAGAAAGTTTGGCGATCTGCTCTACTGATTTGCTGAAATATGCAAATGCCTCGGGGCTCACCGCGGATAATTTGTTCAGAAATGTGAAGGACTCATCGACAATCCTTTCGAAGAACTCGTCTCCAGACCACCTGAAAGTAGCATCGGTCTCCCCGAGTAAACAAGCTGCTAGATAAGCTACCTTAGCGGCGTCGGAGAAGAACTTCGTTTGTTTGTAGTTGAAACCAAGAATATGTGACGACAGTCTAGATCTTCCTGAATCCAGCTCTCTGTAATGGTCTGGTTCTCTCTTCCCCCGCGTTCCAATTAGGAGTGCTGTCGCAAACGCATCCTTTAGAATATCCTTTGGAGTTAGAGACTCCATTCCACGGTAATGAGCCTCGGCTAAAGCGACTCTCATAAAAGTATCCCTTACAGTTCTAGTATTCTTGTGATAATCAAAGATAGTGGCGATATCAAAGAGCTGTTTGCAGATCTCCATTCCCTTCTTCGCATCATAAGGAATCCCTGTAGTGTTGGGAGCAAAAGCCGTGAGCTTGTCTCCAAGAATCTTATCATTAGAAGGAGTTGTAACGAATGTACTCCACCATTTCCTGCCTTTTTCCTCTCCTTGCTGCATATCTCAATATGCTATCTGCGTTTAGTGCATATGTATCGAAGACATTTTTGAAAACCCTGTCCATTTCGGCATCGCCAAATGGCTCAAGAGCGGGCTCCCTTGAGAACAAATCTACAAACATCTTCTCGAGTCTCGGTATTACGATTCCATCACTATCGAGATTCATCATGTCTTGTACGGAAAAAAGGAGTCTGGTTATACCCGGTTACTCCGGTTATTCGACTTTGATGTTCTCTGTCTTTTCTCTGGTGTATATCTCCTCTATTAGTCTCTCTAATATCCCGATGCCTATAGACATGATCCAGTAGCGAATGAGCATCTCACGTCTTCGGGTTGCCTCTCGGACCTGGGCGGCATCGAGTCGAATGACTCATGGGTGTCTGCATCCTGCATTTGTCTTCTCAAAGACTGTGAGTCTGGAAAAAGGAAGTATCTGTTATTCAATGATGAAAGGGGTATAGTTTGGGTTGATGAAGTTGGTGTGTCAAGGGAATTCTTGTCAATTCTACTGCGAAAATTGTATACTATACAGTAAGTTACTGACCAGTATACAAATTGGAGGCAAAGATGGAATTCTTTGATCGTGACGATGAAATCGCTTTTTTCGAGGGGCTCACGAAGCGAAAGTCAAAGAAGATGGTCGCACTCTTCGGGCGGAGGAGGATCGGCAAAACTGCCCTTTTGAAGAAGGTTTACCCGAATGCGCGATACTTCTTTGTAGATACTCGCTCCTCGGAGACTTTGCTGAAAGACTTCTCTTCACAGATATTCGAAGGAAGCTTTGACAACTGGGAAGGTTTCTTCAGGGCATTGTTTCGGCTTCAAGAAGTGGTGATCTTCGACGAGTTTCAGAACTTCATGAGAGTCGATCAATCGGTCTTTTCGATCCTTCAGAAGGTGTGGGATGAGAATTCAGGTAGAAGTCTGCTGATTCTCTGTGGATCATATGTGGGGATGATGAAGCGAATCTTTCTGGACCAGAAGGCGCCGCTCTTCGGAAGATGCGATCACAAAGTTGAGCTGAAACAGTTCCGCTTCAGGGACGCTTTGGAGATGATACGAAGTTTCGGCTATTCATTTGAAGAGGCTGTAGAGTGGTATTCGATACTCGGTGGTATTCCCCAATATTTGTGGCTTCTAGAAGAAAAGGCTTCTTTCAATAAGAAGATTCGAGAACTCTTCTTTAACAGGTTCGCGCCCCTTCGGGAGGAGGGCAAGAATCTTCTCATTGGTGAGTTTGGAACGGAGCATCCGGGCTACTTCTCGATACTCGAGGCAGTCGGTTACTTTGATAGAGATGTCGGGGAGATTGTCGACAGAACGGGTATGGAACGCACAAAGGCCATGAAATACCTTTCTGAGCTCACAAACAACTACGGAATTATCGGCAGGGTAGAAAACCTCCTTTCAAAATCGAAACGCGGTCTGAGATACACTATTAAAGATAACTTCCTTTCATTCTGGATGAAGTATATCTACTCAAGGCAGAACACCGTCGAATTCGATTCCGAACAGGCCCTGTCATATACTATTGAGAATCTTGGAGAATACATTGGCAGAGCATTTGAATCAATCGTGAAATCACTCATCCCCGATCTCTACAGGGCCGAAAAAATCCCTTTATTGCCCGAGAGAGTCGGCAAACATTGGGGCAAAATTCCTGGCACCAGGGACAAGACGTATGAGATAGATCTCATAGGGGAGTCGAGTGACAGAATCCTGGTATTCGAGTGCAAATGGAGAAAGGACCCGGTTGGACCTGAAGTAGCAGAAGTGCTAATAGAGAAGATGCAGTACATCCCTGACAAGAGGATCAAAGTACCGGTTATTATAAGCAAGTCAGGTTTCAAAGCGAACATGCCGAAAGAAGTTCTGCTAATAGACTTGTGTGATCTAGAAGAATCAACCGGATGACGTTTGCGAGCTATTCTCCGATTTGTTGGGAAGAAGATCTGTTGTTCGCTGCTGAAGACCACGTTGACAGTCTTGTGATCCGACACATTATGACATCATCCGCCAGCATCCGCGATAACTAACGCAGGTCGCTTTTTAGCTCCGGTGAGATCAGAGAAAGGGAGGGAATTACCACAACATCACCCTTTACAGGTTTTTCCACGCTATATCCTCTTCTTCCCTTAGCCAGTCCCTGGCAAGAGCCGACTCCGAAGCATCCAGCAGCTCGCGACTTAAGGCAGGCAGACTCCTTTCTTTCAATGCCTTCACAAACCGAAGGATTTCTTCTACGAGAGTATCGGGTATGGTCTCTATTTCCTTTCTCAGGAGCTGACGTATGTCCATTAGATCGCCCCCTTTCAATGAGATTATATCATCGCCTTATCAATCCAAATCTCAGGCTTCACTAGGTAATTCAACACAAGTTTGTGTTAAGTTCGCCTGTCCTCTCCTTTCCCTTAGCCACAAAGGCTTTCACTTCGATTCTCTCTGGCTCTCCTGAGATCTGCCGGCGATGGGATACAATTAGTCTTTTCATAAGTGCCCCAGATCTTCTTCCAGGCTTCATCGAGGGATCTGGCATCCACATATGAACTTCCGCATCCATCACATCTATAGACATCGTAGGAAAGTCTGACTTGACTTCTCTTGAAACTCTCGATGCTTTCTTTCTTAGATAGGCGCATTTTCCTTCCACATTCGGGACATCTCATGAAATCAACTCCCGTACTCTGCAAGATGCAAAGATAGACAGATAAGCCTTTCCTTAAAGCTATAACTCAGCTTGAAATAGACTTTTTCTTTATATTCGTAGTTTTCTGGGGCCAAGAATTCATCATCGGTAATATCAAGTTCTCTGAGTATTGACTCAAGCGGCAAGGATTTCCAGACAACAATCGTGAATGTATCTCTTTGATTATCATCTCTGATCTCATCGGGGCAGATATCTTTCGCCACCTTCCACGTGGCCTCAAGCACATCATAACGCTCTCTTATTCCTGACTTCTAGAAAGCATGACAAAGAATAGGAGTCTGACCCTATTTTATTTGACCCTATTTTATTTATCTGAAGCTAATCCGGTAACTCATAGCTATCAACGATTTCCAGTTCCTCTTCCGTCATCTGATCCAGTATCCTTGTGAGTTCTTCATTCTCTTCGGGGTCGCACGGCTCGCTAGTAGCCATTATCTTGAAGTAAATTGAATTGTAGCCTTCGGTCTTTATGAGATTCCATAGAGCCGTCTCAATTATTTCGCTGGCGCTCTTGCCCTGTAGGCGCCCGAACTCCTTCAGAACCTTCCATGAAGAAGGTTTCATCATGATATTGTGTCTCTCTTTGGTTTGCCGAACATCTTTCATGCGATCACCGCCTTATACACACTATACACATAGTAAATCATTTCTCCGGATATATGTAGACACGCGGACCGATCGACCGGCTCGAAAGTAGATTCTCTACGCAAGCACCTGATTTCACTCGCAGGTAATTGGAACCTACTGCTCGATCAACTTCAATGCGTTGAATAGATAAAAGAAGGCTTCTGGATCTGTCTTCTTCAGCTTCTTCAGCTTGTTCCACGATGGGTTGGTGATATTGACATCACGTAAGTCGATTGTTTCTCGAAACTTCTCATGACGTCCCTTGCCGGCCTTCATCAACTGCACAAGATACGCTACCTTTGCCGAGCTTTTTATGGCGTCTTCCAGAGAGAAGCTACTGTTGAACGAGAATGCTTTGAACGCCTTGATACCCGTCATAAGATAGCTGAACTGCTCCCTCTTGTAGGCCCCTCTATAGGCCAGCGTGATAGCCGTGTCAATACAGTCATTCAGGACATCGACCTCGCTCAAATCCAGCTTCCTGTAACCGAGTTCGAACATGCAGTTCTGTACAAACGATTTCCGCACTACATCGAGATCGGCCAGATTGTCGAAAAGGACTCCCAGATCGAAGAGCTGCTTGATTATCTCGGCTTCCTTTCCGGTGCCGTACGGAATACCCGTCGTGTTCGGTGCAAAGGCAGTCAGCTTGTCTCCGAGCAGAGCGTCGAGAGTCTGTATGGTTACCAGCACGTCCGGCGGGGCTGTCTCTATTACTCTATGCCTCACGGGGACTCTCAACAGCGACCTTGTGCCGACCTCCTGGTAAAGGATATCCAGAAAGACTGCCCGCTCTCTTCCGTCCAACACCGATTCCCTTACGAATCCATAGTGAGTTTTGGGAACATCCGAGGGAGTCTTACGTTTGTCCTCAAACCAGCTTTTGAATACCCCATTGTTGCAGATCCTGTTGAATATATATTCAAGGTTCTTGGGTTTATCGGGAAGCAATATGTCTATGTCCAGTGAGAACCTGTTGTAACTATCTAGAAGAAGCATAAGAGAGGTCCCGCCTTTGAATATGAAGTCGAGGCCTTCAACGGAAAGTTGTTCGAGCAACGTCAAGGCCATTATGGTCTTTTCTACTATTCCAGGGTCATTTTTCTTGTAAGATTTCATAACTGTATCCAGCCATTCTTTGGAAGCAGAGTTTCTTGTGATCACATGCCTTCTCCCCGGGTCACTATGAGCTTGTCTATCTCTTCTAACTTCCCGCGTCGCCTCGCATATCTTCTCAGCGTGCTCAGACTCACGTTGTAATCCTTCAGAACCCTGTGATATATGTTCCGTAACTCCTCTCCCTGAAACGATACGAAGAGGTCCTTCTCGCAGACAAGATCGACAAGTATTTTCTCTAACCTCGGTATGGCGACATTATCAAAGGACGTTACAGGGGCTTCAGTTACAAGCGACCTTACAACAAAACACTTCTTGCATCCGAGAATGTAGTTGTTTATCTCCTTCGGAGTCGGATCGATGAACACCCGGGAGTAGGATGCTTTGATATATTCAAACACGCTCTCCTCTGTGCCTCGCTCAGTTTCTATGATCACCATAGAAGAAAGCGCCTGCTGAACAGTGAATTCGTTCAGCCATCTGCTGTTCCAGACACACAGGTTCTCCAGGTACGGGAAGCTCTTGCGAAGCTTCTTGAACAAACCGGAGAGTTCCTTCGATACGGCAGGTTCGAACTCCCGTTTGCTTCCGGCTTCATAGAGGCCTCTTCTGACGTTTCTGATGAGTCCTTCTTTCTTCAGCCGGTGCAGGGTTGCATAATAAGTACCTGGCTTCCTATTAGGTAAAAGTGTACTCAGTTCATTGATCAGTTGATAGTGCGTAAGAAACTGATTGTTTTTGAACCACTCATTTACTTGGTTTTGACTAATCTTCTCCATTGAAATCACCTACGAATAATGGCAATAAATATAGATAATTGCCGTTATTTGTAATTATAGCATATGCTTCTTGCTGAAATACGATCCTTAAACCCGGGGGAGGACTTAGTTGTTCTAGATGGGTATCAAGTATAATTACCTATTGATGGAGCCTCTAGGGATTTTAGTCGTCGACGTGAAGACGAAAGAGAATGATAAAAGCTACTGATGTTGCCTCGTTTAACACGGCTGTCTTATGAAGTTGTCAACAAGACAGTCGATGGATGTTTCGAGTATTTGTATCACACCATTGATTGAAAGAATACATAAAAGCATCTCCTCTGAATCTAACAACCAACGAAAACCTTGCACTAAAATCACATCTCTTCTACTCAGAAAACCCATCCTGAACAGATCACCTTTCAGAGTAAGTGCATCGCCAAGCCATTTTGCAAATACTCAACAGGTCCGTCAGCAGAATCAGGAGTCTGACCCGTCATTCTGTATTTATCATCAGACTATCCATCTAAAGAACCGTATCTGAAACCCTTTATGCATTTCTTGACAACCGGAAATCGAAGATAGATAGAAACCGAATGCTTTCAACTTCTACCGTGCCCCTTCCCGCAGTAGGACTGCCTCCTTGAATAATCTGAAAGCCTTAATATTGATGTTTCTTAGTCTGTTTAGCCTTGAAAACGAACGTATTTCTATTGGCTCGTCTGTTATTTCAATGTCACCCGCCCCCTCAGCCTCTTTCTGTAGCGAGACAGCTAGAAAAGCTATCTTTGATGCTGCTAGAATCATGTCTGCTTCAACGAACCTGCCTGTGAAAATATAGTTAGACAGTTTTGTACAGCCTCTCAAAAGCAGCTGATAGAGCTCTCTATCGCTCAAACCTCTGAAGCCAATTAGGAGGGCCGCTTCAAAGATATCCTCTAGAACCTCCTTAGCAGTGATTTCCGTTCCTCTGTATCGGGATTCAATTGCAGCGACTCTTCTGAGAGTTTCACTTACGTTTCCTAACTTAACCATCTTATCGAAAAGTCGGCCGATATCGAATATCTGTTTTAGTATTTTGAGATCATTACCTGAACTACTGTCGGTGCTCCAGTCGATACCGGTTGTCCTCGGAGCAAAAGCAGTGAGTTTGTCACCCAGAAGACAGTCGACATCGGGCGTCAATACTTCTTGTGATGCAGAATTGTTAGTGTGTATCAAGATGAAATGATCGATCTTGCGTTCAACAAGAACTGGATAGGCCGCTTCCTCATGGAGAGCATCGAGAAGTACGTAATCCTCTCTCCCCTTGACATTCGATGAGTAATAGAACTTGTAGTGAGATTTGGGAATCTCTAGCTTACTGTTTCTAACATCGACTTCAAATCTTGTGAACGGTTCGTTGTTTGCTATATCAGCCAGTGATCTCTGAAGCTCTTTTTGATTCACTCCTGTGACTATATCGATATCGATTGAGAAACGATTGAACTCATCCAGAACCAGGATTAGCGAAGTACCTCCTTTGAATACAAAATGCAGTTGCCTTTCAGAAAGCCTTTCAAGGAGAGTCAGAGCATAAATTGCCTTTTCGATTATGCCTGGATCTCTTTTGGGGAATCTCTCGTTTCTCAGTTTCATTATCCATTCGCGTTCAAGAGAAGCGCTGTCAATCACAACACCCACACCTCGCCAATATTATCGGTCACAAATTTCCTTATTCTTCTCCACCTTCCTCTTCGTGAAGCATATCTCCTAAGCACGCTTTGATCAATAGCAAACCTTCCAAAGGCCTCTTCGAAAAGCTCTACCGTCATATCTCCCTGAATATAGTCATAGACCTGTTCATCGCAGAACACGTCTACAAGAATCTTCTCAAGGGATGGAATAGGAACATCATCCACCGACGTAATCGGAGATTGCGTGACTAGGTTCTTGACTATTAGGAGTTCTGGCAAACCCGATCCATAGAGACGCATATCTCTTTCGGAAGGTTTGAGCAGCACACTGTCATAACCTACAGAAAGAAAGTCAAAAACAGACTCTTCAGCGCCCTTTTCAGTCTCGATAACAAATCTCCTGCCTGCTGCCTGCTGCGAAATGAAGGAGTTTATCCAGTATGTATCTGTCAAACAGAGTCCTAGGTAAGGAAACTCTTCGGCCAGAGAAATCCATAAATCCTTAAGCTCAGCAGAAATTGATGGAAGGTAGGTGGGTTTCACCTCGGTGCTGAAAACACCCTTGGCAACTCTAGAAATCATCCCCATCTTCTCTAGGGATTGGGCAGTACCACTGACGCTTGTCAATTCACTCGGTTCTCTAATATCCGAAAGCCTTAGAAAACTCCCTTTCATGCCATCAATCTTCAAGTCTGACACGGCAAGGTTTTCTATTCTGTAGATCCCCCTGCCTGACGAGCTAAGCAAACCGATTTTCTTGAGTGAATTTATGCGCCAGTCAAGGCGTTGCTCAGAATCCTCCGGGAACAGTCCTGCCAAATAAGTGATAAGCTTCCGTCTGGTAATAAGTCCCGATTCATCGGCAAGATCAGAAATATCTCTCTCAAAATTCCTCACAAACACCTCCAGCTAACTCTATTAAGTACGTCAATTATACCAGAGTTTTGACAAGTTTATTAGATATGATCTGAATTTACGAATAAACGGACCGACCTCTAAAAGAACGAGATTCCGATATGGGACTATAGACTGCTCAGAATGTACGTGAATTGTATAGAATGTTGCTCAGAAGGGAAATAGCCTTTCTTTTTCATATAAGTGGTCACAGCTCTTCTTAGAATTGTGTTTGGGCTTTCAGCAACTTCCATTTCAGCCCTTCATAAACCCCAAAGCGTTACCCCTAGGTTGTTTCTGCCTTCGATTTGTCGATGACTTCCTTGAAGTGTTCGTGGCAGTAAGTCTTTCCACCCAGAAGCTCTGAATTTTTCCAGCAAAGCTCCTTTTGATTCTGATCGATCAATCTTCCGCAAACACTGCAGACATTGGGATTGGAGCTTAGCCTTTCCTGAACTTCTTCCTTGTACTTCTGATATCTCTTGAATTGCAGACCGTAGCTCTCGGCCAGTCTCTTTGCCTCAATCGGCAGCAAACCATCTACCAAAATAACTCCGTGCTTTGCCCCATGTTTCGGAAGAGAAGCGGCGAGACTCTGCACTTCGGAGTTATGGATTTCATCATTGCCCTCTCTAATAGAGAACACCGTCTTTTCTCCAAAGATATCCGCGATAAGATCAACGGAGGAATAATCGCCCCGCGGCGGAAAATCACAGGACACTCCATAGCTTTCGAGAAGATCCTTGAACTCGAGAACTAGAAGATTCCTGAGGCTCTTCACATTTCGCTCGGGCTTCAAGTACCTCCTGATCCTAAACGATACGAGATTCACAGCGATTATCTGCGTAAAGAGCAGAACTAGAACCACCTGATAAGGAATCACAAATGCAAGCGCAATTATTGCAGCCGATACCACCCACCAATACTTCCTGAAGTAGTATAGAATCATAGCCTTATCCTATTCATTCAAGCGCCTCCGACACCTCAGAAAACAACTTGTCAAGGGTCTCATTGGGATTTCTAAGGTCAATGAAACGGACGTCAACCCTAACCTTATCATCGGAGATGTATCCGATATCGGTCCTGCTAATCTTGTCGGAATAGGGATACAGCAAGACGATCCTGTCGGCCCCGTATTTCTTGCCATATGCGTACATCTGGTACATATCGGATTGGGAAATTCCGCTGTTTCGGTCGGTATCCGAGAGTAGTTTCCATTTCGTATCCATAACGACTGTAAGCTCACCAAATTCCAGTACGATATCTGGCCGAAGTGCAAAGGCCCGCCTCGGACTATCAAACAGGCTGTAGGTCATGTCCTGCGTTCGGATGTTGATATCTCTACTTATAAGCTTACGAAGCTTCGCTGCTACAAAACTCTCGAACACCTTTTCCATAGGGAAGAGGAGCGCAAGCGCAACCTTGCTGCCGGCAAACGCTGTGAAGCTATTCCCAAGCAAGAACACACGACACCAGGACAGGGCCTTGTCGTAGTGATTCATGCTGCGATCGATGGAACTCTTCGAAAAGTCTTCATAGTAGTTTTCGGAATAGTCTACCCGATCAAAGAGAGTCAGCAATCTAGAAGCATATTGGCGGTTGCGCCCGTCATGTGTTGCTTTTAGAAGGAAACGAAGAGTGGACTTAATCAGACGGTTCTCCGGTCTGTTCGCATTGAAGTCATCGTAGAGAACATAGAATCGCTGTTTGTTGACCAGATTATACTTGATATTCTGTGAGGTCAGAATCTTCCCTTTATAGAACTTCTCGTTTGCTTCAACTGGCGTGTAAGCTGATTTAAGGCCCTGTTTTGTAAGTGCAGTTACCTCATCCAGAAACATCTTTATAAAGATCTCGAAGAGATTCAGTCGATCCACGTGAAGATGGGAAACATTGAAATCTTTGAACGTGATATCTCTTAGAGTCTTAAGCATCTCAAGAAAGATTCGTTTTGTTTCATCTTCGCTGATCTCATCGCCCGCAATTTTAGGCAGGATCTCGATGACCGTTCCGTCAGTCATCGCTATCAGTCCAACGTAATTCCGAGCAGTTATAACCTTGCCAACACCCCTTCGAGCCGATAGCGAAAGAAGTTCGATCGCCTCTGTTTCTTTTTCAGAGACATTGGCGAGGATAAAGTTCTCCAGTGCTTCAAAGGTCTTCTTAGGCAAGGCCTTATATCCATTTACCGCCTTTTCACAGGCAAACCCGCTGTATTCAGTTATAGTGTATGTCATTTCACATTTGCCTATAGGCTTCAATCATCTTGAAGGCCTCTCTGTTCACCTCGTAATACTCCGGGAAGTCAATTTCGGCACCACCAAACAGATCAACGGTATCAGTCTTTTTCACGATGAAGCGGGCGCTGTCGTCAGGCTTTCTGTTGTCTCCCAGAACAAGCCGGATCTTCTCATAGTCGTCGTAGAAATACTCCTGCAAGAGAGGCACTATGCTGTTTTCGAAAATCTCTGCAAGAGTCTCAATAGTCGCGCTATTCTTAAGTGGAAGCAGATAGGAATGCCCGATCGTATGCTCGCGATCGAGCAAAACCGTGATGCGCTTGTTAATTGTATCGAGCATTTTCGCAATATCAACATCGTCTACAAAAACATCTCTGAGCGTAGATGAATCGGGCTGCATTTCGACAAAGCTAAACCTGCGGCGCAATGCGGAATCTATCAGCGCTATGGAACGATCGGCAGTGTTCATCGTTCCAATGATGTAGACATTATCGGGCACACCGAAATTCTGCCCGGAGTAGGGAAGTTTCGCACGGAGCTGCTCGCTTGCGCCTAGCCGCTTCGAAGATTCAATCAGAGTTATGAGCTCCCCAAAGATCTTGGAAATATTGCCTCGGTTGATCTCATCTATTATGAATACTCGGTTTGGAACCTTGACCTTTTCTTTGAAGAGATCAGGCTTCAGATTCTTGAGCATTTGCAGAACATCCGAGACAGAAACAGACAGTCTATAAACAGTTGAAAGCGTCATGGTTCTACCGCCGTTGAGGTCGACTATATCCTCGTTAATCCCTTTCACTAGCCACCTAACTTTCCGTACCCGTCTATAATGCTGGTATTCCTTGTGCCACTCCGGCTCGCCGGTGACAACACCGATAGCATCTATTGTTCTGCTCGAATAGCATGAAAGAACAATATCGCCAATTTGCATCCTGTTGTAAAAGGCGTTAAGAACGTTACCTCCGCCCCGTTCCCCAAAATCTGTAGCATCAGAAATGTTCTCGCCGTATTCGTCCCATCCAATGCGAATGTGGTTATTCTCCATACACTCGGTCCGAGTGGGATTATCGCCTGCTGCTTCAAGAGAAACCTTCCATACGGTCGGGTTCTTCCCAATCCCCAAATCTGCGTCCGCCTTTCCTCCGACAGGTTTCCCAGCATTATCGCAGAAAGCCTTGAAGATTCCATCGTGAATCTCGTATTCGATTTCGTTGCCGGCATCAGCTTTCTCTTCTGGGGAGACAACGGGACGAATCCCCTCGATGAATTCCTCGTAGCTGAAAGACTGGTGGAAAGTTGTGAAAGCAATTGTCCCATCGTCTTTGTGTTTTAGATAGCGACCGAACACTTCTCCGTAGTCCTCATCCTTTACTTTGTCAATAGATTTTCCCTCAACGATAGCAACGGCGTACTGAATAGCGCTGTAGGTTTTGCCCGTTCCAGGGGGACCGTAGAGAATAGTATTCTTCTCAGTTATCAGTTTCTTGTCTATATTATCATCACCACCACCAGATGAGTCGTCGATTATTGGTTGAGAGCCCTTTCTGTGAATCCAAGCCTTATATGACATCTCCGGGAATGACAAGCTGGGTCTTTCCTTACTAAGTTCGTTTTTCAGAGCGCCTAAAAATTCTGTATATTCACTGCCGGCACAATGGGTGTTGGGTACGTCTACGGAGTAATGTTCAGAAATGTACTTGCGAGAATTGGTGTCAAGAGGGAAGAATACATTCGGTCTAATCCAGAACAGGCCCATCGTAACATATGTCAACCCGTTGCCGTTAAGGGCAACGGCCTTGTCAAAAGCCTCTTTGAATTCGTTAGAAAAGGTATCTGCATCGGCCGATTCCAAGGCGTAAATAAAAAGGTTCCACATTTCATCGTTACCAACAAAGAAGGACCGTCTGTTATCAAGAACAGGTATTCCCGCAAATTGTGTCGGCGCAGTAACTGTTACCCCGAACTCGTTGGCAAGGATTTTCGCTAGAAGGGTTCTATTTGCATCTGTTATTCCTCGATTCATTACTCCCAATACGGAGAAAGGATCGATCCGATACTGTCGGGGTCCCCACCAATCTTCTTTCTCGAAATGAAGATATCTCATCAGTGGCTGACCCGATGAAAGCTTCTTAATCACGTTGAAAAGTTCGCCCGACTTATCCTTGAATTCGAGCAGTTTGTCGGCAAGAGCCTCATAATATGGCACCCACTGGAATTCATTGTCCAAGAGTATCAACTCCTTTCATGGTCGCTTGCGTAATCTTTCGTTTTGTCCATCACCTATCCGTTAAGAAGTAACTGAAGGGTCAAGCCACGAAGACAAATGGTCAAGAACACCTAATTCGTATTGTAGCGTACCAATTCTCAGATCGCAAAATCAATCTTGAAGGTAATGGCCGCTATATGAAATACGCAAGAACTCACTTTGCAGCTGAGAGCCGTGTCCTTAACTTGATGAAGTATGAGTCATACGATAATACCGCCTGAGTTCTCAAGAAGACTCTCTTTCAAAGACACAATCAATCTTTTATTCTTTGCCAAAAAGAAGCCTGTCACTGTTTTTCCGAACTTTTCACGTGAAGTGTCTAACGCAGCCTCGCTCACGCTTCTTCACACGAGGAAAGCCAATATCTCTCGCATCTTCAAAACCATAAAATCTCATGATGCACTCCGTTCTGAAGAGTTCTGAAGACAGTTATTACACATGTCAAAAACCCATTCAAGGACACTGTTCTCTTACAACTACCAAATGGAATATGAGCAAATATTTATGAGAATTATTGTGACATTCTAGGTATCCTTATGAACCATTTTCTCTTTAGTCAAACCTAGATGACATACTTTTTCACAATGGTGCGAAACTTCAACGCCATTTCACAGAGCCAATCAAATTGTTTGAGCCAAGCGCTTTCGCCTTTCTTGATATCACCATCTTGCAGTACAAGAATTCGACACGCCTTACTTGCTGTACGCCATTCGACCGAACTTCCAAGATCTAGTTCAATGGAATCTTTATTGACTTTGAATTTCTCAAACCGTTCTTTATCATCATTAATGTAAATCTCTACACCCAGCCGCTTCTTCTGCGTATTGGCGGTAAGAGCAATATGATAAGCAGAGCTTCCCACACTTAGATCGTACCAGTGCTGAGGATGAGCTTTTCGTTTGGAGAAGGCTCTTGAGAATTCTGGTTTTGCAAACGCATAATCACGAAACGCTTGCCAGAAGTCCAGCTGTAGCTTCTTAGTATCGGACAATCCTTCAGATGCCTTTACAATCTTAGACCAGTCATTGGGACGTTCAACTACATTGAATTTCGGTGCTGGCAAAGAATCGTTTATCTTCCAAAGCTCAATTTCTATTAAGAAGAATCCAATATTTTCGTCTGTGTGCTGGTTAATCCACTCAACTGCTTGTTTGTGCTCATCTCTTGCTCTTCTAACAATCCACACAATCACTTCGGCTCCTTTACCTGAAGCATAGGTGATTATCTTTCCTAAGTGGTCATGGTTTGTTTCTTCCAGCTGGTTCTCAATAATGATTTTCCGACCTGTTCCGTCTTCACAGTTCCATAGAGATCAACATTGAACCCTCCAACAGGAGACTCTAGTTCTTCGAAAACAATATCAATTCCGATTGCATCACTAAGTAGGACCAAATTCTCTTCTTGAGCTAACCATTTGGAAAAGTCATGCGTCTCATGTTGCCATATTCTTCTCAAGTCATCGACACGTTCAATTCTACCCAGTGCTGGCATGCAGTTACCTCCTTGTTTCACAAATAATCCTCCGACCCCTTCTGTGGAAAATCCACTTAGCAAGAAAATGAAGCAGAAAATGCTAGAACTAAATTGCCTCAATGTTCTTCAGCAATCAGGCTTTCTTCACAGTATTATTGGCTTCGCTAAGGACCCTTCGGTGCATTGACTATTCATCATTAATTCTAGTTTCATTCTTTCTTCGATAATTCGGATGTTCACTAAACTCCATTTCCGGCCATCAATCCTCCAGCCTCGCGCGCATAAAGGCGTCTTCGGGGCCGGCGATGGGTATGGGTATGATTTTCGAGATCGTGTCCATAGATACACTTGCGAGGTTTGCCATCTGTTCCAGGGGTACGGTGATAGATTTGGCTCCGTTTTCTGCGAGCATCGTTACCCTGTCGACGAAGGACAGCGTGGTCTTAAGGCTTCCCGTTATCGTCATATCTCCTATTATTCCCAATCCCTTCTTCAGGGTGTTCTTGTGTATGGCGGAAAGTATGGAGACGAATATGGCGACCGTTATGTCATCGCCCACTTCGCTGCCTATCATAGGGGTGAGCTGCACCGCTATGTCGTAATCCTTCAACGCCGAGTTGGATGGCAGGTACTTTCGCTGATTAGAGCCTATGCAGGAGATCGTGGTCTTCAGAGCTTCCTTCGCTTTCATCCCGCCACCGCTTATGTTCTGCCTTCCCGAACCGGGAACAACTATAGTTTCTACCTTCAGCAGTGTCGTCTTTCCGCCGGCAATCGAGACTGTATAGACCACGCCCGGGGGCAGTGGATCCTGCGAGATCAGGGCCTTGCTTCCTCCCTCGTTCACGGATACATAGGTTTCCTTTTTGCTCTCCTTATCTATGTACGAGAAGTTCGTGTCCCAGAACTCGAGCCCTCCAAGTTTCTTCAGCTGCTCCTTTACTCTCCTCCGGCATTCTATGGAGAAGGCCAGGACTTCTTCTATCGCTTCTTTAGTGTACTCCCCGTCCGGATAGAGAAGTTTCAACAAACCGGATAGAGTCTTTCGGACCGCCTTCTCGTCTCTCCTGTTCAGCTGGCTCCCGAAGTTGAAGTAACTGTCCGGTGCGTTAACTGCGGAACTTCCCCTTAAGGACCTCATAACCTCGGAGAAGTAGTCTATTGCGAAACCGAAGTGATCTGTGAAGAGTTCGGCTCTGAGTTTCGCCACTTCCCAGCCCGGAAGATATGCGTGTATCCTGTCCAGAAGTGCGGTGTCTTGCATCTCTACGGGGAAGGGCTCAAATAGATGAGACATCTTCAACAGAGTCTGCACATCATCGTTAATGTTTCCGTTGAAGACTATGCCCGCCTCGGCAACCACCTCTACCTTTCTAGCGAAAGTCCCAGATTCCATAAAGTCTTTCAGCATCTGAAGCGCCTGTTTGTCTTTGAACTGCATCCCGGCAACTTCGTCGAAGGCTATCAGATCCCATTCTCCTACGAGTCCGACCTTTCGTGTGGCTATGTTGTAGAAAAGCTGGGCGACGGTAGTGTTTCCCCCGGATAAGAGGAATGAACAAGGCGAGATTTCTCGGTATATGTACGACTTACCGGTAGCTCTCGGTCCCAGTTCCACGAGGTTGTAGTTCTTTTCGACCAGAGGGACGAGTCTGAGAAGCTGGAAGAGCTTCTGTCTGTCGTCCATCTTCTTCGGTTCGAGACCTATCGAGCGTATTATGAGGTCGGTCCACTCGCCCACCGTGAACTCTTTTCTTCTATCCACGAATTGGTCTCGTATGAAGTTGCTCAACTGTATGGGATGTATCTTCTCTACTACAAAAGGCCTTCCGGGGTAGGTGTTGTGGTCGTAGATCAAATCTATTATCGCCCACATACCACCGAGAAGCATTTTAGGATGCTCCTTCACCAGTTCGTCTGTAATTACCCCGTTCTTTATGCTCAGGTTCTGCAGTCCGGCGATGTATTCGTTTTTGGTTATGTCCAACCAGGCGTCTATCCTGTCTATGACACGAAAGAAGCCTTTATCGCGGAGCTGCATCTTCACGAGTTCCGCCATATCCGGTCTGAGAAAGTGTTTCTCCAGTATCTCCCTGACGCTATCCACGCCCTTTATGTCTCTGGGATCGGACAGGTCGGCGTAGGTTCCTAGCAGGTGCTCGAGGACGTAAGTCGGGACGTTGTAGCCTATCTTCAAGTTCCTGACGAGCGACTTTTTTATCACGTACTCGGGATATATCTTCAGAACCTTCAGGTCTAGGGCGTCCAGCTCCACTCTTCTCTCCCCCAATCAGAATATGCGCTCTCTCGTTGGCAAATACTCACACTCCACCCAGTCCATAAGAGTGCCGTCTTCCAAATCTCTCACTTCAATCTTGAAGGTTTCGCCGCTCTTCGCGTTCACCTTTATTTTCTGTCTCGTTTCCTCGTTTACCGCCTCTTCTATCTCGATCTTTTGATCCAGGCACTGTATATACACCCTGGGAGCGATACCGAACATATCTATCTCGGTGAAGAGGAAGACTTCGAAGTGATCCTTCTGAACCACTTTCAGTCTATCTTTATTTCCGATCATCACTCTCTTTCTTCTCTCCCCCACAACTGGGGTTATGACTAGGTGAGGGATTATTACCTCCTGGTAAGTTATTCCTCCGTGCCAGAAGTGGCCGCCGTAGTCTTTGAAGACGTTCCCACTGTTTGCGTACAGTATGTAGCTGCTGCCGGTCTGTTCGTATTTGCCTTCCTCGGGTTTGGCGCTGTTTAGGCTGTACCTGATTCCGGATGAGTAGCTTACAGTCTTGTCCTGTTTGACCGTCTCTCCGGGGACGGGAAGATAGAAGCCGTGGTCACTCGTGAAGTGCACCTCATAGCCCGCCTTTACCAGTTTGTCTGCCATATCGGAGAGTTTGGTCATTATGTCTCCATAGAATTCCATCAGCTCTTCGTGGCCCATAGAGTCTATGTCTCGAGTCTTTACAACCAGCTTTTCTGTCTCGGGCAGTTCCGAGCCCAGCTGGATTATCTCCACTCCCGGAAGGAGTTCCTTCAGGTTTTCCTCTCTATTCGGAACGCTATCCAGCGTCTTGCCGGTCTTCTTATCCACTATGAAGACTCTTTTGTCCTTCAGTATCTTTTCGATCTCTCCGGATGAGAAGAGTGCTCCCATTCCCACGGGCGTTTCCGTTGGCGTTACCGCGAGTATGGGCTTGTTTTGTACATTCGCCTTTCTCTTAAGACTAAGCTCACAGGAGAGTTCGTATCTCAGGGCATCTACCACGATAATTGCCTTCTTGCCCTCACCCTTCAGTATTCTGTAAAGGAGGCCGGGTTGTTCCGTTTGAATCTTAGGATCGTAATGGCTCTTCCAGTGGTTCTCCGCTATCTTGTTTATCCCGGATACTTTTTTCACAGCCCAGGTTTTCAGTTTGTCGGGGAGGTGGGAGTGTCTCAGTTTCCTGTCGAGAGAGTCGTATTTCCAGAGAGTGCTCGAGTAAACAGAGAGAAAGCTCTCCAGCGAGCCTATGCTCGAGAGGTCGGGCTCTTGCAGGAGCGGTTCTAGCCAGAGGAGTTCCTCCCAGTAGACTCCAGCTTCTCTGTCCTCGTCTCTCTTCTTTCTCTTTCTAGTCCTCTCTTTCGCGAACTCTATCGCCTGTGCGGCGTTTTCTTCCTGTAAGATGGCCTGTATTTTCTTATCGAATAGCTCTTTCTCAATAACCGTGAATGGATGCTTGCAATCATCCTCGAAGAGCTCAATATTAGCAAGAAGTTCTTCCTTGCGGACCTTGGAGAATTTCTCTGCGTGGAGGTGAAGGCTCTCTTCCCACTCGCTCTCTCTCGTCCATTCACTGTAGTATTCGTGAAGTTCATCACCCGGTCTGCTCTTGTATGAGGCCTCGAGTATCTTCTCGGCTATGAGGGTTGAGGCTTCCTCCGGTGAGGAAGAGGCAGTGAGCTTCAGGTCGAAGGTCGCGTTTGCGAAGTGAGTGAAGATGAAGTTCCTTTCTGCTTCCGACAGGCTCTTGGCGTAGTTGCTGTCGCTTAACAGCTCCCACAGGCTCTCCTTCACAATCTTGCTTATGTTCTCCAAACCTCGTTTCTTCAGGTCTTGCCACCAGTCTTTATCCCTATTCAGGCCGTACCTCACGAGAGAAACGAGGAAGTCTTTCTTGAAGTCTCCACGGGCAATTCTGAGCTCACTCAGCAGGTTTATGGCAGATATTAACTCTCCGTTTCCCCTGTCCCAGTACTCCGCAAGATAGACGAGATCCTTCTCCGAGCGGTTGGCTATGTAAACGATGACCTTTCTGCCAGACTGGGCAAGACTCTCTGCCTCGAGCATCGTGAGAAACTCCCTGTCGAGATTTTCCAGTACCAGGTAGTGCCAGCCCTGTTCCTCGAAGTAAGAGAGACTTTCCCGCAGCAAGAGATCGGAGTCTTTTAACACCACGGGTATTGAACTGTCCAGTTTCTCGAGTCTTGTCAATACGATGCCAAGCAGGTACATAAGACTACCACTCCACTTTCAGCATTTTGTCCATAAGCTTTTTGCTGAGTACGTCGAATTTCAGCAGCCCTCTCTTCTGGAGAGGCGCGATGTTTTTTGCCACGCCTCCGTCCACTTCGGGGAGGTAGCTCCCATCCGCCAGTTCGCCGAGGGCGTTTGAGAATCTCTCCAGTTCTGCCAGTTTCTCCATTAGCTTTTCTCTGTTCTTTTCGTTCAGTTCGGTCGCAAGCGAGTTCTCGAGTGTTCTCTTCACGTCTCCGAGGTACTTCGATCTCAATAGAAGCATCTTGTCGTAACTCCAGCTGTGATGAAGAACGAGGAAGTTCACGCTTCCCTTATCCGATGTAAGCTGCCAGATTATTGGTCGGCTCATAAACCTCTTGGAGTGATCCTTGAAGAAGTCTTTAAGCATGTAATCATCCAGTTTCTTCCCGAGGAGATTTTCCAGCTCGTTGTAGGTGTCGCCTATCCCTAGGGCACGCCATCTCTCTATTATCCTCGTCGCTATTGAAGTCTCTCCCGTATCCGTGGAGAGTGAGAGTATTCCGTCGTCGTCTTCTCTCATTATCTCTATCGCGAGAGCCTGTATGTGTTCAGAGATAACGTCCTTAACTGCCTCCGATGGAAGGGCGTCTATCTTCGAAAGCTCTTCGACTACGGTTACGGGGCTGACTTTTAGAGTCCCGGCCAGTTCTTCGACTATGCCGAATTCCATCCCCGTTATGGCTTCGCTCTTACCCGAGCCTCTATCGTGTCTGTGTTTCATATACAGCTTCTTCAATGTCTTTCTCTCGTCTTCATTAAGATCTCTGGGAGGGTATGCGCCGACAGGTATGCCTTCGGACTCGAGGACCTCCAGGACGGCGGCGTAGAGGTCAGATGAACCGTCCTTCGTCCTTAGTCCCAGATCGTGGACCCGTCCTTCGTTAAGAGCAGAACGCGCATCTTCCGTGAGCGACCCCAAGGGCCCGGATTGTGTAATCACATCCAAAAGCGTCAGGTCTTCGGGAAGGAGTTCGTAGAGCTTCAATACGAGTTCGTCGTTTACAGCCTCGTTTATAAGCAATCTCGCCTCGAGCTCTGCCTTATGCAGGAAGAACTTCTTCAGGGCGCTCTTCACATTCACAGGGCCGCCCTCTTCGCTTATCTCTTTCAGCCCCCAGGAGAGAGGGTCGTGTTTGAAGTCGCGCTCCATAACGTGGAAGCTATACAACTCTTTCTTTATCTCTATGCAGTCCCTGGCAAGAGAGGAGAGAGTAACCGAGTTGAGCGTGGAGAGTGGGGAGTGAGGAGAGAGGATCCGCAGTAGGTCTTGGATTTCACTGGGGCTTAGGGCTTTACTACCCAGGGTAGATGGATCAGGGATTGGAAGATTCTTTAAATCACTAACCTGATAATGAACAGTGGGGTTTTCAACATTCGCGAGCAGATTTATCAGTTTACTATTGATGATACCTAGATAGTTTTTTGGATTACTATTGTCAGTGAAGATCGATGAAGATACCACATCAAATATGATGTTTTTCGGGCTATATCTTATGCTTAGGGACGAAGATGTGGTTTGTGGAAAAGTCAACCCCTCTCTGAAGTAGTGGGGAATGTTATCCAACCTTGATCCAGAAAGCTTTCTCATTTCATTGCCATCTTCCCAAGACACTACCCACCACAAGTTCCCGTACCACTTGTTGTAAGGTCCCCCTTTAGCGTAGGGCACCCACTTCTTTCTATCGCTCTTGTAATCTAGCGAGATGTCTACTTGCTCCACTTCCCACCAAAAACGGAGGAATTGATCGTTATTGCCTGTGCTTAAGCCGTGAGCAACTTTGGCATACTTCATAAGGGGCTTGTACTTCCTGAACAGCTCCCTTATACTGTCGTTTATCCAGTAAACGAAGGGATAGCCCGGGATTTTCTTGAACTCGTTTTGGTTTAGTGTATATGCTCTTTGGGGTACTCTTCCGGCCAGGGTTTCCTGTATGGTCCTGACCTTCTCTTCGTAATCCAGATCTTTCACACTATGAAATGACGATTCCAAATGACCGTTGCCCCTCTCTATGGAGAACATAACGGTATTAACTATCTCGCCTCCTATGCTCTTGAACGCCCGCGGCCCGAGGTGAACCAGAGAGGAGATCCTCGCACTGTCCAGAAGTATCTTCCTCAGCTTTTCGTGTGAGGATATGAACATAAAGGACTGCATCGTAACCATACCCAAAAAACCTCTCTCAGCCGCTAAATCTAAGCACTTTTCTATGAAGGCCGAGTACATATCCGATTTCGAGTCGGGATAGTAATCCTTCAGGAAGGTCTTCATATCTTCAGAGAGCGTTCCCGAGTCTCTATAGGGCGGGTTCGTGACAACAACATCGTATTCGCTTAACAGGAGTCTTATCGCACTGAACTGTTTGGCGTAATCGCTGTTTAGAAGCGAAGAAACGGCATCCACGTGTGCCGGAAGTTTTTCCTCTATCGTGTCTACCATTTTCTGTATGAGCCTGTCCATAGACCTGTCTGGAGATGCTTCCATAAGCGCAGATGTCTTCTCTGTCTTTCTCTTTTTGCCTGCAGGCTTCATTCTGAAGAGAGAGCCGATCATATTGAGTTTCTTGAGGCTTGTTAGGGTCTCCATAAGGTTGCGAATCACAGGGTTGGTGAGGTCGGAAAGACCCATTGAGATCATAAGGTCGGATTCGTCGAAGTGATCCATAGAGAGTGCATAAAGGTTCGACCTCTTCAATTTCGTGTTCCTGGATAGCTTCTTGGCCTTCAGATAGAGGCTCAGGGCAGTCAACTGTATCGCCCTGTCATCTATGTCAAGACCGAAGAGGTTGTTCTCAACTATCTTCTGGGGAATATTTTCACTGTGCCCGCAATCCAAGTACATCTGGTGAAGCAGATCCATAGCGTAGAGGAGGAAGTGGCCGCTTCCACAGGCAGGATCCATAACGGTTATCTCTTCAACTGACTTCTTTTCGCGACTCTTTACCGGTACCGTTGTGTCGTAATACTTCAGGGAGTTTCTTAAGGGGCTTTCGGGGTGCATCTCCAACCAGTACCGACCTAGTGTGTTATCTAGTATGTATTTCACTATGTAGTCTTCTGTGTAGAACTGGGTGACACTCACGAGTTTGTAAGAGGAATCGACCTTCTTTTTTGCCGAGATTTCGGCGTAGATCCTCGCTTTTTCTGCGTCCTGGTAATACTGGTAAATCCAGCCTATTATGTCGTCTTTCAGCCATTCATCAGGGTCTATGGAGTTGATTAGGTCTATCACAGCTACCGTTTCGCTCGGTCGTGGCAGAAAGCCGTAGCGGCTGCCGTTATACAGCTGGGGAAGCTCCTGTGAGAGAGTCTGGAAGACTTCTCTCAGTACGGTGTTTATTCCCTGGCCAGGTTCGCTGTTTGCCTGCGGATTGCGGCTTAGATAAAGGTAGTGAGCCTCGCTCTTTCCCCCAGTGTCTATGCTCTTGGTTACATATGTCCGCTCGATCAAGCCTCTGAGCTCCATCACTTTCAGTCCGACCAGCCTGTTGAGCGTGGTGAATGAGGCCTCCTGCACAAACTTATTTCTCGCTTCTTTTGCACCGAGCTGTTTCTCGTCTGCCTGTATTATGGGAAGTATCTGGTTTCGCAGGTCTTCGAAACCCGTTGTCGGCTCTCTGTAATCGCCGTTTTCGGTTATGCCGCACTGTTTGAGAAGGAGTGGGTATGATTTCTCCAGAGTCTCGCGAATCTGTATTATCGTCTTTTCGAGATCGGCCATATCAGTCCTCCAGCTCTATCTCTAGCTCGGTGTCTTCTGAAACAGAGAGTTTTTCCAGTTCTCGCTTCAATTCCCGATAGGTGAGTTTTCTCTTTAGCTTCAATTTTTTTGGCTGTTCTTCCTTTCTCGTGGAATTATCCAACTTTTCAGGTGACTTTTCCCTCATAAAGCTGTCGAAGGAGTCCTTAAGCTTCTCCAGCCTGTTAGAGAACTCCGTTATGTAAAGACTGGCTTCATTCAATCCGGTGTGGCACTTCTCGCATTTTATGGAGAACTGTATTTCAAGCTCTCCACAGGGAGGAGTTGGTCTTCTAAACCAGTCCTGATCTCCCGTTCTCTTCCCCAGCGAGTTTGTCTCGTCCTGTATGGAATCGAGATATTCGTGTATCTTCTTTAGCCATTCGTCTCTATCGTCGTGAATGGGGTTGAAGTAGCTCTTGTAGGTGTTGCGTAGATTCTCGAAGGTGCTATCGAGATCGGTGCCGAAGGAGGCTATGCTGGGCAGAGTGTCCTTATACTCTTTCAAGATCGCGGAAAGTTTTTCGCTCTGGTCTTTCTCGAAGGCACCCTTGGAGATTTCACCTTCCAGCTCGTGAAGGAAGGTTTTCTGTCTGCGAATCAGCTCGTAGTTCTTATCTAGGAACTGCTCAGTCTTGTCTGCGGTCTCCTTCAGTTCGCGTATAGAATCTCTCTCGCGAAGCAGGTCATCCAGACAGTCGCTATCGCCACCGGTGAGAGTGTTTATCATCGTTCTTAAAGTATCTAGATTCCATTTCACATCGGCACCGAGTTTTTCCATATTTTCTTTCAACTCATTCATTCTCTTGTCGAGATGTTTCATAGCTTCCAGTGCCCGAGATATGAATTCGCTCCTGGGTGACTGGAGCGAAAGTCTCCCGTCGTCCATAAGCGGGTTTATGATGTCCATAAGATACTGCTTGTCGGACGGCTTAAGGACTACGCTGCGCCGTATCCTGGCCTTCTTGAATTCGCTGACGCTCTTCAGAGCCTTATGCACATCGGCCTTTCCGTAATAGTCTGAATTGTTTACCATTATCTTTCCGCCACGGATGAGACAGGCCACTGAATAGATTATCGTTTCCGGGGTCCAACCATACGGAGGAGAAGAGAACTTTTCCAGCAGAGTCTCTCCCGTCTGATCCTCTTCCAGATACTCTATGACCGGAGAGATTATCTTGTGTGTCTCGATCAGCTCCCCGTTGTCGTTGAATACTCTGTGGTCGTCATCTAATCGGATTGTCTTCAGCGTGTTCTGGGGTCCGCTCAATACTCCGTCTATGTCCTTGCTCGTGGCGGTTGTGTAGGTGATCTCTGTGTAATGGCCGGGGATTACCTTTTCCTTCAGGAGGTCCTTAAGCTCGTTTATTAGGCTGGAAGTAGGTTTCAATTCGCCCTCGTAAAGAAGCTGTCCCGAGTCTATTGCTTTTCGCAACACCCGACCCAGCTCGTTTTTCTTGTCGTTCATTATCCTGCCGTACTTGGTCAGGATTTCGTGTATGCCCTCTCCCGTCTTTTTCGTTCTGAAGGAGTTCAGCGAGGCGTCCAGGCTCTTTATCTCCCTTGCCAGATCGCCAATGGTGTCGTCGGCCTCGGGGATTACATAGACAGTATCGCGGTGGTTCATTGACTCGAATTCGAGACCTTCCACGTTCACACCAGTGAAGGGAGCGATGCGGACCTGGAGACCCTTCTTCTTGCCGCCGATCGCTGCGTTATCCAGGAACCATTCTATGGGAATCGAGGGACCATCACCGTAACGGATTTCCTTGTAGTTGAAGATGTTCAGCAGTTGACGGACTATCTCTTCGTTTCTCTTTGGGATGTCTATCACGGTGTTATCCATCTCTGCTATGAATTCTCTCTCGAGGTCTGTTACGAGTGTTATCTCACCGTTGTAGCGTGTGACGTATTTCGCCTTCTCGAGGTAGTCGAGGGCATCCTTTACTTCCTTGGTGAGTTCATACTGTTTGTCGAAGATGTTCTTGCAGAGCATACGGGTAATCACCGTTTCGCTCGCGCTTATCTTATTCAGGTTTTTCAGTATATGAAGCGTCTTTAGTATGTCGGAGGCCTTCACGTTCTTTCCCATATAATCGTCGGCACTGTAAACAAGATGGGTGACTCCTGAGCCGAAGAAGGAGGGACCTAGTGCGTCGAATAGGTCGGTGGCGCTCACAACCCGTCCGAACTCTTCATCCTTCACATTCTTCAGTATCGTGTCTACGAGAAAGATGAACTTGCGGGCCGTCGCCTGGTAATACGTAGAGCCGATGGTGTTTTGAACCAGATCGGGGAGTAGCTGGAACTGGTATGGATGGAAGGGGTAGTAGGTCATAAGGTCGTCTTTGGTTTCGGTCTTCCTGTAACTTCCGTTCGTGTCGCTGAGGGTCGTTATGTTCCCCTGGTTTTCTCTCATCGTCTTCTCGAACAGGGGCTCTGCATCTATCTTTTTCTTCAGCAGTCTTTCGCGGGCGACCTCATCCACGTTCTCTGACGTGAGGTCGAGTCTCACTTCGAAACGGTCTGTCAATTTGCCCAGCTTTCTCTTGTCGAAGTCCCTGTTGGCTATTAGCTGGTCCAGCTTCTCCTGTGAGGTAACTATTAGCCTGACCGATCCCTTGCCCTTTGCGGCGAAGGCCTCAGCGACTCCCTGCAGGGCCAGTATTCTGTCTTCGTTGTCTTTGAGGGATATCACGTACTGTCCGATTTCATCTACTATGAATACGAGTCTCTTCCCGGTCTTCATCGTGTAATCGACACAGTGTTCGGCAAGAACGGCCGGCGACAGGCTGTCGTATTTGTTGACTGCGGATTTCAGGAATTCACCTGCTTCATCCGGTGAGTAGCCAATTCTTTCGGTCATAGCCTTTACCGCGTAGCGGCGGAACTCTCCGACGTTCTGCGCCACTTTCGAGTAGTCGTTTCCACTCTGCTCTATGTAATTTCGTATCTCTTCGAGGTGACCGAATGTGTCTAATTCATACTCCATTATCGCTACGTTAGGGAATGAAGAGTAGCCACAGGTTTCGAGAAACTTCTTGAAGATCGACTGCTGTATCGTTTCCATATTCAGGGAGCTGTCGGCAGTCATTTCGAACATAACGATGGTGCTCGGTATGCTGTTCAATGACTTTATGTTTCCCTTTATGAATTCCGGGTTCGTGCAGTTGCTCAATCTCTCATTGAAGAGTTCGCGGGCCGTTATTCCCTTAGGTAGTGTGTGGTTCGTAAGGAGATACCCGATTATCTTCGCGAAGTAGGACTTTCCCGAACCGAAGAAGCCGGAGATCCAAACGCCTATCCTGTCTGTAGAGAGAAGCTTGTAGTTCGTCAGAAAGGTTTCGAGGTGTCTCTCTATCTGGTGAGTGACTATGTACTGGGAGATTTCTTTCTCTTCGACGGTGAGATCCTGCTCACCGGCCTTTATTACGAGAGGGACTTCGTCTTCGATGTTTATCCTCAGAAGCTCTTTAATCTTCATTCCCTTACCCCCTAGTCCTTCTATCTCAAATTACCAATGCCCTGTAAACCGAAGTGGTGTGTCTTCCATCCAGGAATGTCAGTATGTGTTCCTTCCTCTTTCCAGGATAGATGAACAAGACGGGATTGACGAGTTTGCCCGTCACTTCCTCTATTAACGGATTAAGGCCGAAGAGGCCGTTGAGTATGCCCAGCCTGTGTATAACCGTTAGAGGGTTGTCCTTTGAGGATTTCACTATGCTCTCTGTCATTTTTGAATGCAAGAGATGGGCGAAGTCTTTTATGCAGGACTTGCCCAGAAAGGAGAAGTCATCTGCCAAATTGTCCATTCCATAACTGGTGGCCGTCTCTGAAATTATGCTCCCCAGATTCAACAGCTTACTCCTACCTTCAAAGCGTATCTTAAGTTCTCGGATGGCTGTCGTCTCTTCCTTGGGAGAGACTATGAGTACAACCGCCTTCGAGCCTTCGGTCTCACTGGTCAATGAATCTACCCTCTCCAGCTTTTCAGAGAGTATGTTTAGCTTCTCTGAAAGTGAAAGGTTATTCTTCAAGTGCATTTGGCAGCACCTCGAAATCTATTTTTGGTTCCAGCCTAACTATGTTTCCGGCCATCGCAAACTCGATTATTCCCGAAGCGTTCATTTCTACCAGGTAAGAAACAAGATCCCTCTCGTCTAGGAGAAGGTACTTGAAATCATCCGAGTGCAGGATTTTCGATGGGGAGAGACCTGAATTGAAAAGGAAGTAAAGGATAGCCATAACGCTATTCTTATTTGGGCGGAAGTAATTCAAGTCTATGTTTCTTCCATTCGCATTCGCCATTCCTAGTTTAGAGGTTATGGCGAGGTAATTGGTTACCCTCTTATCCGACATATATGCGGTAAAGCCTTTCTCCTTGACGATGCAATCAATAACGTCTTCACGAAGCAAAAAGGCGGCTCCTTTATGGTATGCAGGGAATATCTGCTCGAGTGTAATGGCCCTGACCAATTCGTCTCTCTCACAGTTCTTCCAGAAGAGAATCTCTCGTTTAGTCTGAGTCTCTATGGTTTCAGAAGTCATTATGCGCGCGAAGACCCTCAGAGCTTCAGGTGAGAAACCCTTCACGTAGTCTCCTATGAGCCAACTTGCCAGTCTTCTTCTGTATTCGCCAGAACTGACTCGAAACGGATCGTCTAAAACGAGATGACGTTTTATTTCCTCTGCGCTCCTTCCCTTCATAACTTCGGCCATTATGTAAATGACATTCTCTAGATGATCAAATGCTCTGTTGAGGTGTGTTTTTGAGTTTGACGGCATATAGGAGACCCTCCACATTAGGTAAATAGATTATAACAACGTGATTGTCATTTCACCAAGTGCAAAGTCTGGCGCTTATTTGTCACGTCATCTGGTCACAAGTCGAGAAGCCCTCTGAGGTTTGTCTTACGAAGTAGATTTGCGGCATACTGCTTCAGTGATTAAAGCTGAATTTTGTGTGTATTTACAAGAAATGTTGACATTAGTCTCGTCGGAAGTGGATCGAAAACAACTCGCTCATGAAAAAACGGTCGAGAGCATCCTTCTTCGCGTGAACCACAATTTCTCAAAGAGATAATTAGTTTCCTAGTTTGATTATGAGGCTTTCGAATCTCAGCAAAATGTCGTAGCCAATTGCCTACTATTACTATTGGGTTTCATTCATATGAAAATAGGTGATTTTCACCTGAGCTTGGTCTTGGGGATTCTACATCTATAAAATAGTGACTGATAAACGAAGACCGGTCTTCGGATTATCAAGAAGAGTCTCTTCGATTTTCTGAACTCTCAAAAGGAGTGGCAAGAGAATTCGACTCAGCGGATTCTATCTTTTTCATGGGAATTTAGGTAATAAGTTCTGCTTCTAAAAAGCAGCTCCGCTTGTTGGATGATAGATATTCTCAAAACGGATTCAGGTTTTGCTTAAGGAGGTGATCTTGAATGCAGCTCTGCGTAGAAAACAACTGATCACTATACAGATAGGGAGGGAGAAGATACGAAATTCAACTGCGTTATTCTTTTCGAGCACTCGAAAGGCTTATGAAGCGAACAGTCTTAACAAAACTTAAAGAATAGTTAAGTGCTTGGAATCAGGGTTTCTTTGCGATTATGATTTGCCCAGTCGGTGTTTCCTGTTCCGATTCCGTATGAAAAATCTCAAACCGAAAGAAGGTGGGCAAGTTGGTAAGAAGAAAAAAAGGATCTCCTGCAAGAGATCCTAAAAGGTACAAAGGATATTTTTCCCGAAGAAATTCTAGCACAGGAAGATTCGTTAGTTCCTATCGTGATCGTTTCCGCAACATTTCCTCGGAGGAAAGAGCTCACAGGGAGTACCACAGGATTATGAACGAGATCTACGACAGGAATCGCGATTCCTATCCGAATGTAGTTGAAGAGAGGAGAGAGTTAATTGAGAGTCTCAAGATCTAATACCACATCTATTTTCAGAGTAAAGAAGCAAAGAAATTTCGTAGCGATCGACAAAAACTTTCTGAGCGATCCTTCTCTTTCATGCAAGGCGAAAGGGCTTCTCGCCTTCTTTCTTTCCAAACCAGATGACTGGGAGTTTCGGCTCTCCGAAATCAGGAGGAATTTCAAGGATGGAAAGGAGAGTATTAGAAGGGGAATTGAAGAACTCCAGAAGGCCGGTTACGTGAAGAAGGTGAAGTTGCGAGGAACGAAGGGCAAGTTCGACGGGGTGAGGTACCTGATTTACGAAACTCCTTATTTGAGCGAGGTTCACCCGCAAACCGATTTCCCGGCTTCGGCAAAACCGAAAGCGGATAATCCGGCGGCGGAAAACCCGTTACTACTAAATAATGATATTACTAAGGATACTTCGTATCGTGCAGGCACGAGCGAAGATATATCTAAGTGGGGAAAGAATGACTTCATAAAAAGAACTGCAAGTCTGATAAAAGAGAGGCTGGAAATCGAAGACAATTACAAACTTGCAGCTGCGCTAATAGGAGATTCAGATCGACAGATCGACTGGTATTTCCCCATGTGGCTTGTCGAACATTTCACCGACGCAATAAACAGAGCAGATGATAAGAAGAAGTACCTATTCTCGCTCCTAAAGAAACCAGAGTTATGGAAGCTCTTCATGAGTTTTCTCGAGAGCGAGTCGTTCAATGGAAGGGGGTTATGAGAGATGATGATTCTCGATGTCAGGTCCGAAAGGCAAGTGCTGAAGGCTTTAATACACTACATAAATCTTAGGTGCAGGATTGACGATATAGATAGGAGGTTTCTTTCCCAGGAATCGCAGATTATCTACGACATAATTGCAAGCAAAAGAGACAAAGATCCAACTTTGATCCTGATGGAAATGTACAACAGGGTGGAACGCTTTGATGTCGATGATGTTGATCTGGTAAGCGAAAACGCAGCCAACAATCTGATCGACGACTTCAATGAAACTTTAAGGAACAAGAAATTCAGGTTTCTGCTAAACCAAATCTCTCGTGATATGGGACAAGGCAGCATGGGAGTTGAGGCTGCAACCGAAAGAATCATGTCCTTCCTTCATGAGAGCTCGTCTGGATTCAAGTACGTGGACATGAAGCAGGCAAATATGCTTCTAAAGCAGTTTCACACGGATGTCTGGGCGAACAAGAGCAAGAAGCTTCATTGGCCGTTCAGATATTTCAACACGGTTTTGAACCCTCTTAGGGGTAAGGAACTTGTGGTCATAGCGGGAGAGACAGCAACGGGAAAGACTTCCTTTATGCTGAATACTGCGGATCGCTGGGCTGCCGAGGGAAAGACTATAGGATATATCTCTCTGGAAATCGATGTAGTTGACCTTAAGAACAGAATGCACCAGAAGGATTTCGATATAAACCTCAGTGCAGAGTCGGACAAGCTGAGCGAAGAAGGACGGTTGCTACTGAACGATGCGATCGACAGGACGATGGATCAGAAAATGTATTTCTGTGACAGCGGGGTGAGATCTGTTCACGAGATCATAGCAGGCATTAAGCTGATGAATATGCTTCATCAATTCGATGTTGTCTTCATAGATTATCTCCAGCTCATGAGCTGCCCGGGAAAGCAATCGAAGGATGCAGAGATCGGCGAGATAATGGGGTCGCTGAAGGCTCTTGCCATGGATATAAAAGTCCCTATCATAGTCGCCTCGCAACTGAACAGGGAAGTCGGCAAAAACGACAAGGGGATTCCAAAGCTCTCAAATCTTCGAGAATCTGGAACGATAGAACACAGCGCCGATGTAGTAATTCTTATCTACAGACCTATTCTGTACAACAAGAGCGAGTCGTTGAACGAATATCACGCGATAGTCGGCAAACAAAGAAACGGAAAGACAGGCACTATCTACATGGACTTCAACATGACCAGACAGTTTATAGAAGGTACGGGAACATCCGTGAAATGCGAAGAAGAATGTTCACCTAGCCTTGTATAGAAACCGGTGCCCAGCACCGGTTTTTTTATCGCCCAAGCTCAGCAGGTTTTTCCGTAGACTGACTCACTTTTTGGAGGAACTTCATTTTTCTGGAGAGGGAAGTAAATAAAGAGCTTGAAAGAAAATCCCAATTGAGCCTGAGCCCTTTGGGATTCTCAACGAATCGGCGCGTTATCATTTGAAATGCGGTGGTACGTCTAGCTTTCCTTTCAATTTTGCCCTTCTTTAGCGCCTTTTGGAATTCGTGCTGTCAAAGGATAATGTCATCTCATTTCGAGCATAGGGACTTAGTATTTTGCGTTGAGATCACTTCTCCTCTTTTCACGGCAGCGGCACAGTTCTCAATGACATTTCTCTTGGTATGATTCCTTCTAGTTTGAAGTTGCTTCCTACCTTCTTCCCTATTTGGATATTGATGATAATTGTCTATCTTTTGACATGGTTGACGACTGCAATTCAGTCCTTCAAGGCAAAAGAATTCTTCTGTAGGTTCGTATCATTTTCTTCTTCCGAATTCTTCTTCGAAGTCTTCTCTAACTCATAGCTTGGCTCGTCTGTGAATCGGCTTCGAAATTCGATATAGAAGTTACGTATGCTAATATATTAGTATGCGATAATGAAGGCATTTTTTGATGAGATTGGTGTTTAACATGAAGAGGCCAATTCTTAAGAACAAACCTCTAGTCGAGGCAATATTTGAGTTGCGCTGGGCTCTGAAAACCCAGGAGTCCGGATCGATAGTCGATCCTCATTATAGGATAGTCTTGGGCAGTTTATACAGTAGAATTCGTGATGAATATCCTTTTCACGAACAGCTTCCTTCAGCTTCTATACCTGACGAAATGGCGCCTTTTGTTGTTCAGCACCGGTTCCGAAAGGAGCAAGAGTCTTGGCCATTGGTGCAGCTGGGACCCGGAATTATCACGCTGAATGCGACTGAAGACTATTCATGGGATGACTTCAGTTACAGAATTGACAGGTTGATCGAAAGTTTCTTTGAGTCTTATCCAGATCCAAACATCAACTTGAAGGTTAATATGCTTTCCCTCAGATATATTGATGCGATAGGTTTTGATTACTCTTCGGAAGACTTGTTCTGTTTCTTGCAGAAGAATCTGAAAGTGAACGCTGAGATAGACAGCAAGCTCTTTGAGAAATGCAGTGTAGACAAAAATCCTATTGCATTTGATTTTAGATATGCTTTTCCGGCAAAGGAAGAAGATAGTCAATTGAATTTCCGTGTAATGCGAGCCAAGAAGAATGGGAGAGATGTTCTGCTCTGGGATACCCAGATTGTTAGGATCTCAGATGAAGCTCTCAGTTCGGTTGTGGAAATCATGAAATGGGTTTCTGAAGCTCATTCTTTGGCGGAAGAATGGTTCTTTGGGTTGATTGAAGGTGATTTAGTCAGGAGGTTTCAGTGATGTTAGCTATTACGGTTAGAGAATACGATTCCTATGTATTGCCTAACGGGACGGCTTCGTCAGTTTTCGAGAATTCCTCTGTCTTGTCCAGGCAATTCCCAGAATCAGCAGTGTACCAGACCCTTAATCCTGCAAGGATCATCGTATCGGGGTTCAGATCATGTGGTTTTGCCGACGCCGGTACTGTGCTCGATACATTGCTTCCTGTCTGGTTCTCGGAGACAGGGACTTCAGAAATTCTTCCCAATGTGAGAGAAGCCAGGGATTCTGTACCTCTGCCAGGCCATTTGCCCCCAAAAGCAAGGTACAAGATTAGATTGACCATTAGAAACGTAAGAAAAGGTCAGCCAAGCCGACTTGATGACGACGACTTGTTATAGGTGATCTTGATGGCAGAGTATCCCTGGTATAAGACGGTTGAGAAAGACCAGCCGCCAGAGCAAGGTGATTTCGTCTACTCATGTCCAATAATAGTTCCACCAGCTACAATCGAGGAATGCAAGCAGATCGAAGCTGATGTAATTACTTATGATGTTTTGATTATGAGTCAGTCTTGCGACTTAGCAAACAAGAAGATTGATCTCGTTCTTGTCTGTCCAGTTTGGTCCTTAAAGGTAATAGAGAATTTGGTCCCTCACTTCAAAAGGAGCTCTGAGAAGGAACATCTTCGCAGGGGATATATTCATGCGTTCCATCTCCTGAACAAGAGCGAAATTGACAAGTTCACTGAGGACTTCTTGGTAGTTGATTTTAGAAACGTGTACGGTGTTCACTATGACTTTCTGATGGAGCATTTGAGAAAACAAGGAAACCGTCTTCGTTTGCTTCCTCCGTACAGGGAACACCTCGCCCAAGCCTTCGCGAGATTTTTCATGAGAGTAGGACTTCCTGCCGATATTCCTAAATTCAAGTAGGAAAAGACTTAGAATCTGGAAATCTGATTTCTTCGTTTCTTTTGGCTTTTCTGAAAGAGCTTCTTCTTCATGAAGGGCAATGAACGTAACTCGCAAAAGAACACTCCAAGTCAAGTCTGGGGCCTTTGATATACTCAACGAATCAAGCGCGCGGTGATTTGAAAACAACGTCTTTCGTACAACTTCCTAGATCATGGACTCGTCCTTTGGAGAGTACTGCTAAAGAAGCAAACGCGGCCGTTTTACGGATCGAAGACGTAGATCCTGTGCAGGTGCTCTCACAGGATGACAAAGTAAGGGATTAACTTGAGTTACTCGGGATGGCTGTGTAAGGTTAGTCGGAAAGCAGCTCATGTGGTCATTCTGACGAAGCTTCTGGTCAGAATCTAGATCGTTGGCGCGGGCCGACGCTATAGATATTTCAACAAGCGAATACACCGCAGTAAGAGAATACATTAAGCTTATTGTAGTTAATGCAACTTAATGAATAATCCGGATGTCTTTGCGAAGGAAAAGCCGCACGCAGAAGAATCGTCGGAGGCCAACTACTCGATTATTCTCCATCCAAAGATTAACTCAAGAGGATTGTTGAAACCATCTGGAAAGCTCATGGAAATCATTCGATATCGCGAGCAAAGCCTTGTTAACTGGCCCAAAATGGTGGTAATGAGTAATAATCGTTACGGATCGTTCTTACAATAATACAACTTATAAGTTATAAATAGAGGTAAGATGGAGAGAAAGATCGATGTCTTATCCGACGAGAAAATGCAGAGGGAATTTGACAAGTACGTAGAAAAGAATCCCTCCAGAAAGAAGGATCTGATAAGGAAAAGGTTTTTTGTTCACCGAACTGCTGGAGAAGGCGGGGGAGAATTATGTGAAAACGGAACTTGCAAAACCGCGAAGATCTTCCCGCCTGGAGATTTTGAGACGTACGAAGACCAGTTATTCGATATATTCTCTTCATCTTACGGAGACGAAAAGGAATGATCCAGAAAACGCAAGGATTCTTTTCTGCTTCTTCAATGATAAGAAGGTTATTGTCTATCTCGTCTTCTTTGATGAGTCCGATGAAAAGTATGAGAAGGCGATCGAGAGACTGAAGTCGAGGATTTATGAATGGACCGGGCGGGGATTTAATGTATGCAAGTTTTAGGAGGTGTAGTTACTTATGTTTTCATGGGGTGTAGGCGACGGCAATAAAAGGATGGTTACTGAAGATCCAGAGCCTCTATTCAAGAGAGATAGCGACCTGTTGTTAGAGTCGGCAGACGATGATACGAGATTTGAATTGAAATTGATTGGAGTCATGACGGATATTTCTGCAGCTCTTATCAACTATCGGGCGGATAACTCCCTTTCACAAAAGGAGCTGGCAGAAAAACTAGAGTGCAGCCAGGCAATGGTCTCGAAAATCGAAAGTGGCGACTATAACTTCACAATTAGAAAGCTTTTTGACGTTGTCAACAAACTCGGAGGTCGTGTATCTTTTCAGATTGACTTCAAAGATGGTACTTCGGTTACAGATTCTTCAGAAGAGCGAGTCTCAATATGGGAGTGCGTTGGCAATCAAAGCATCAAAGGGATGAAGAATAGTGCCTGAGCCAGTGAATGCTGAGTTTCGTTTCTTGGCGCACAGAATTTCTGATTTTTCCTTTACGCTCCATGAGGGGATCAAAAACATGTCAGTTTCGCTGGACCTGGATGATCCAGAGCTTGAATATAGGCGTGCCGATAACGGTTGCCTCCTCGGCTTGTTGTCTCTCTCAGTCAAAGTCAGGGGTCGGAGCGGCAGAAAGATTGCTTTGAAGCTCGATGCAACAATCAAGGGCAGGTTTGAAGCTCCCGAGAATATGGAAGATAAAACATTCGAAGACTTCTGCATGATTAGCGGGACCGCAACTTTGATCCCTCTTCTCAGGGCGACGATTATCTCTTTCACTTCGCAGGCTGGAATGAATCCCCCTATCAGAATACCTTTGATCAACGTACCTCAGTCACTCTCAAAGACCACTTTGTCAGAGAAAAGAGAGAAGAACAGGGAATAGTCTGATCGGAGCTCTCTTGAGATTATATTAGTCAGCTCACTTTCATCGCACATCTCGAGTGATCATAGGATATAGCCAGTGGATATTTGTATTGAAGAAAGCAGCCGCTTACGCGTGGCTTCCCGGAGAAAATCGCTCGAAATCAGCGTAGAAATCCTATGACAATTGCCGTAATTATGGGATTCGACTTCTTGCGACCGGCTTTCGACTGAGTATGACGACATTGAAAATCAAGCTCGTTGTACCGAACCGCCGCCGGGAAAGACTCTTCTTTCAGAAGGATTCCATTTTTCTCATGAGACAGTAAACAGGACTCGCAAAAGAACACTCCAAGTCAAGTCTGGGTCCTTTGATATACTCAACGAATCAAGCGCGCGGTGATTTGAAAATGCGGTGGTACGTCTGGATTCCCTTTCGATTGTGCCCTTCTTTAGCACCTTTCGGATTTCTTGGTGTCAAAAAGTAGTCTTCTCTTGGAAGGGTTTGTCTGGTAGATTTGGGAAACATCAGATTCTGAAAGAGGGAGAAGAGGCACCTCTTTTCGAGTGAAATTTGTGGTTGACATGGTTGCCATTTATTCTGCAAGTTGTTGGTTAGTCTAGTTCTGCTTATGAATTACCATATAAACTGAGACGATTCCCAATTTGACTGTTTCCCTCAAACTAAGAGATTCGCAAGGATGAAGAGAGCCCACGTTCTCTTCTAAGAACGATCACTGTTGTCGTGCAAGTTTAACGGCTTGACAAGACTACCGATCTACCAATCACATCAGATTAGTGTATTTTGTTCTGAATGTTAAGTGATGTAAAATAACAGACATGCCGTAATTAAATTCAGGAGGATAGCAATGAGGAGCAGGGAGAAAGCTTACGAGATCCTTAGCATTAGGGATTTTGGGAAACCAGCGAAAAAATATTAAGGTCCTGATGTTTGATCATACGACATCCAGAGATCAACAGAAAAGGATTCCTGCAACCATATGGCAAGATACGGCCAGGACGTGGAAGAATTCACTTCAGTGTTCTTTTTGCCAGGGATTGATGCACAGTCAGTTGCGTATGCCTTCGGGAGGTGTATGAATGCGAAGGGGTGTTATTTGACTTCTCCGCTCTGAGGTTTGATGAGACATTGGCAGTCAAAGGCGCAAACCACTACTAGCCAATAGTGCAGTATATGCTGTTTCTTGTTGCCTGGGAAACTTCATGAATGAGAAAGCGGAAGAATAATGAGCATAAACGTGCATACTTTAACCTAATCGACCGTGATTGTAATTCTCTCGAATCACTATTACATAAGTTATAGGTTATAAATGAGGTGTGCAATGAGAATCATAAGATCAGAAAGCTTCAATTCCTGTTTTCTAGATTTTCTGGACAAGCATAATAACAGGGTGGCTCCTGTTATGGACAAGCTTGGTTTCTTCGAAGAGGTACTTGAAAGGGATGGGCCTATAGGAGTCAGAAAGTCCGGTCTACTGGAAAAGTTGCATGGTACGAACATTAACAGCATTACCCTGATTAGAAAAGGATTGAATGTTCGTTGTTTGTGTTTTTTTCCCAGCAATGGTATTGAAGAGGTCTGTGTTTTGCTTATGGTGTTCATTGAGAAGAGCTCAGCAGATTATGATAAGGCAGTCAGGCAAGCTGAAATTCTGGCGGATAAATGGTTGAGCGATAATAAAGGATTCAAAGTTCGAAAGGGGTGAAACAATGGCCAATAAGAGGAGTTCATCTTTTGGTGAGTTTCTTGACCAGATTGCAAAGACCTACAATGTTGAAGATTCTCTCGCTATAGGTAGGATTAAGGGTCAAGTTGCTAGTCAGTTAATGAGCTACAGAAAAGAAAGAGGTCTTTCGCAGAAACAGTTGGGTGAGCTGTTAGGTTTTAAGCAGCCATACGTATCAAATATTGAACGTGGAGAAGAGAATCTTAGCTTAGAAACTCTTGTCAAGATCTCTGCCTGTCTTGAAGGAAGACTGAATGTAGATCTTGGAATAACTGACAGAAAAACTAAGATAACAAAAGAGGTAATAAAATACGTTCCAATATATATTCCCGTAATTTCGGTGCAGAATAATGAAAGCTCTTTTTGCTGGAAACCGAGTGAGGCGGCATGATAAATGAATAGAGTGGAACAAGCTATACTTCAGATGAAAAGATATCTGATAAAGGAGTTTTGCTTCTCCTACACTCCAGTGCAAAATGAGATCGTGATATCTATTGAACTCGGTAGAGAGACAAAAATCATCGAAGAAGACGGTAAGAAGAACTGTCTTCTTGAGCTCACTCTAACAGCATTTGGTAGAGCCGATGAGACAGATTATCTTACGATAAAGGCAAGCATGGAGGGTGTCTTCGAATGCCAAGAAACCCTCGAAGAAAAGGCATTAGAAAAAATGGTTGCTGAGAGCGGTACTTCAATACTGCTACCAGTACTACGCGCAGCTATTCTATCATTTACAGGGCAGGCAGGACTTACACCTCCAATTGTTATTCCGCTTATGAATCCACGTTTTTCTTCGGAAGCAGAAAAACAGTAAAGAGTCTATATACGCTTCCTCAGCTTTTCATAGAACCTCTCGATTATCCAATCATACAGCTGGCGGAAATTTATGTTGAAGAAAGCAGCTGCTTATGCAAGAGTTCCCAGAAAAAGCCGCGTGAAATCAGCGACAAAAACCCATGATAATTGCCGCAGTTACGGGGTTCGACTTCTTGCGCCCTTCTTTCGCCAGAATAAATCGACATTCAAAATCAAACACCGGCGCCAGGAAAGACTCTTTTTTAGTAGAAACTTCATTTTACGAGTGAGGCAATGAATGGGACTAGCAGAAGAAAACCCTGATCCGCGTATGGGATCATTGAGATATTTGACGGATCATGAACGTTTAATTCGAAAATGCGGTGGTATGTCTGGATTCCCTTTCAATTTTGCCCTTCTTCAGCGCCTTTTGGAATTCGTGCTGTCAAAGTCGATTGTATTCATTATAAGAACAAGAGCCCTTTCGGGCCCTCGACTAGATTGAGTAGGGGTTTTATCTCTTACAGTTGTGCTGCTTTTCCAAATCCTCTGCCGAGTCCCGGTCCCTTTTCGCCAGAGGCGCCGTGCCTGTAGCCTGTTCCGTCCTGGGCATTCTTCAGTTCTCTTACACCGTCATTGGGGCAGTTGTCATTTATTCCGTCGCCGTCTGCATCTACGAAGTTCTCACAGGTTGTAGGATCCTGACTTCTCTGCATTGCCTTCGTTCCGTAACCTACTGCCAATGTCATTCCACCGATCAGAACCGCTGTACGCTGAAAGATCAGTTGCAACTTAGAACTGTTTCTTTGCTCTTTCCGGCCACCAACCTGCTAACCCCAACCCCGGGCCTTCAAAAGCCCAGATCCCGGATCAAGTCCGGGATGACAATGTCAGACGATTATGCGATTCTTTTGTAGGGGCGAACGGCTGTTCGCCCGAAAGAGGTCTTGGTTGGAATCTCTGCCATTTACGCGATACACGAGGATGACAGCCCTAGATTATTCAGAAAACACCACATCTGTCATTCTGACGAAGCTCTTGGTCAGAATCTCGATCTTCTCGTGAGCTCAGCGAACGTCTCAAAATGATCTTTCTCGTCTCATCTCGAACTTATCGATCAACGTAGAACTGTTCTTCCAAGCAATCAGCGTATTCTAACAAGCGGATCTTCTAGCCGCAAGCGGTTTTCCTCGCTGAAGCGGGGGTTAAAGTGCAGCACTCAAAAATGAAGAATCTCCCTTTCGGGAGACTCTAACCTGTTTCGGAGCAAATGGAACGGTTTTAGAAAGTGGCAGCCCCACGGGGAATCGAACCCCGACCTTCGGACTGAGAATCCGGTGGACTAGCCGTTATCCTATGGGGCCGAACAGAAATAATATTATCATGGTCTCCGGCTTTTGTAAACACCCCTGCTTAAGAGATATAATCATTTTGAGGAGGTGTTTCGGTGTTTATCAGACGGTGGTTTTCTCTGGACGCTAAGGCGAACGTTGTTATATGTCACGGGATTGGAGAGCACAGCGGGAGATACGACGGCTTTGCTTCTTATCTTAATAGAAGGGGCTTCGGTGTTTTTGCTGGAGACTTTGCCGGTCACGGCATGCAGGCAGGAACGAGAGGCTTCATTAAGTCTTTCGACGATTTTACTTCCGCTGTCAAGGAGCTTGCAGACGGTGTGAAGAAGGTTCAGTCCGATCTTCCGGTCTTTCTTTTCGGCCACAGCATGGGTGGGCTTATCGCAGCAAGGGTCGTTGAGGAGTATCCGAACACGTTCAAAGCGGTCGCTCTCAGCGCGCCGCATCTGTTTTCTGCAAAGGATTCTGTAAAGAAGCTGCTCCCTTTGATATCCGTTATCAGAAGGATCGCGCCCAAGGCCACTTTCAGCAGTTCATCCCGATTCACTCCTTCAGATCTTTCTCACAATGAAAGGGCTGTTCAGCGATATATCGAAGATCCGTATGTCCACGACCGGGTGTCGCCGAATCTCTTTTTCGGTCTTGAAGAGAGCATCGAGATGGCGATGGCGAATGCGGGAAAGATTAAGGTCCCTGTCTTTATCGTCTACGGTTCGGCAGACAGGGTCGTCGACCCTGTCGGTGCTCAGGAGCTTTACGAGAAGATAGAAACCGAAAAGAAAATACTCGAGATTCTGGGCGGAAAGCACGAAATGTTTGCCGACGAAGAGAGGAAGTCACAGTTCTTCGGGGCGATCTCGACGTTCTTCTCAGAGCATATCTGAGTGGATCTCAAGCCAGCGCCTTGAGACTTTTTCATCATGTCTGATCTGTTCTATCAGTTTGTCTAGGGACTCGAATTTAAGCTCCGGCCTAATGAATTCGAGGACTTCCAGCTCGAGCTTTCTCTCGTATAGGTTTCCGGAATAGTTGAAGAAGTAGACTTCGTATTTGACTTCCTCCGATGTATTTACAGTCGGTCTGAACCCCACATTCAGCAGGCCAAAGTAATCTCTTGAATCTATCAGGGATCTGACAATGTAAACTCCCGATTTTGGCGTTACGAGTCTTTCATCGCCCCTGTAAATGTTTGCGGTCGGGAAGCCGATTTTCGAACCCAGCTGTTTGTCTTTGTAAACGATTCCCCTTATGGTGTAATTCTTCCCGAGGAGAGAGTTGGCCAGGGTGATATCGCCTTTGGCGAGAGCCTCTCTTATCCAGCTAGAGCTTATTCTTCTGTTGTCGTGCATCGCATCGGGGACTATCTCCACCCTGAAATCTCTCTCTTCTGAGAGCTTCTTCAGGAGGCTCACATTTCCTTTTGCGCCGTTTCCGAAGGTGAAATCGCTACCGATGACAACGACTCTCACACCCTGCTTTATCAGGTTTGAAATGTAGTCTTCAGGCTCGAGATACCTTATCTCCGACATGTTGGCAGTCATTACTTTCTCGATGCCAGACGACAGAATCAACTCCAGGCGGTGCGTGACCGGGTAGATAATTCCGGGAAAATTCGGGAAGTAGTATCCCCAGGGATAAACAATCGAAATCGCGACACTCTGCAAACCGAGATCTTCGGCAAGATCCACAGTCCTTTGCATGATTGCCCTGTGACCGAGATGAACGCCATCGAAGTTGCCTATACAAGCTGCATACATATCAGACACCGAGAACCTTCACGAGTTTTGCCACTCTCTCGACAGAGCCTCTCGTCAGGAGGGTCTTCACGAATGAGGAGGTGCGTTCGGATCTCGCTATTGCGATAAGTCGCTCGTCGCTTCCAACAATGCGTATTATTTCGTCTTTGGCAAACTTGCCCAGAATACCTGCAACTCCGCCGGCGTAGATCTGTCGGCCAAGTAGAACGTTGATGCTCTCGGAATCGCTGAGGAGCAAGCCGGGAAGAAAGTCAACCGCTTCCTCCAGCGGAATGATTGAGATCTGGGAGACATCGTCGATCTGAAAAGCGCTGTCGACTGAAAACCTTCCTTGCGAGACCCGCCGTAGGTTTGTGGTGGTCGCTCCACAGCCTAGCTTATAGCCTATGTCCATTGCCAGCGACCTTATGTAGGTACCCTTTGAGACTTTCGCAGTAAAGGTAATCCTTTCTCTCGAATAGCTTATATCTGTCATTGAATAGACTCTTACCGCCCTTGGCGGAAGGTTGATGATCTTCCCCTCCCGCGCAAGCTTGTATAGTCTTTCTCCGTTGTACTTCTTGGCGGAGTATGCGGGAGGCACCTGGAGATACTCCCCTTCAAAGGACTTCAAGACAGAAACTATCTCATCCTCGGAAAAGGCAGGAACTTCTCTCTCTTCAACTGTCTTTCCCGTATTGTCAAATGTGTCCGTTATTCGTCCCAGTTCAAGCTCAGCCTTGTATGTCTTGTCCATGTCGAGAAAGTACTCAAGCACTCTCGTCCCCTTCTTCACACCAGCTATGAGAAGCCCGCTAGCAAAGGGGTCGAGTGTTCCCGCATGGCCTATCTTCTTTGTATTCAGTTTTCTTCGAAGAAGGTTGACAACATCGTGAGAAGTCACACCGACTGGCTTGTCAACAAGTACGATTCCGTCATTCATTTTCCGTGTTGTTCTTCTCCTTTTCGATCTGTTCGAGCAGTTTGGCCACCCTCAAACTTGCCTCAATTCCCGTGTCTTCCTTAAAACGAATCTCGGGGGCCTTGAAAAGCCGGATGTTCTTTGCAATGGCAGTTCTAAAGAACCCCTTGTCTTCGTTCAGTTTCTCAACGAGCTTCTTCTTCTTGTCATCGGGGCCCATAAGACTGACGTACACGGTTGCGAACCGTTTGTCTTTGGTTAACTCGACCCTGACAATGGAAGCCATGCCCAGTGATTCTTTTTCGCTGGTGTAAGATGATAGAGCTACCGTGAGAACCTTCAATATCTCAGACTCCAACATCTCTTTCCTGTAACTGCTTGCCATAGCTCTCACCTCCTGGATAATTATAACCTACAAAGCGAAGATGGGAAGATGCCGGGTGAAAATGAATGCAACGGCGCTTCGGCTTGAGGCCTGCTCGGGTCCACTGTCAACGGTTCTCCGTCCTCCGCGACGAGAGCGACCATATTATAAGAGATTCGATGCAAGGCTGGCTTCGCCAGGAGGCGAGGCCGACTTCGTCGGGAAGTGATTTCCTTATAGAACATTGGACGCAATGCCGGCATAGATCGTGCCGGGACGCAATGCATTGAGGAGCATCAGTGGACGCAAGGCTGGGCAAGAACTGCCCAGGTCGCAATGCCCGCTTCGCGGGATGATAACCTTACTCCCTTGAGGTCATCCTGGCACGCTTCTGGCCAGGATCTAGATCCAAAGAACCGCTGTACGCTGAAAGATCAGTTGCAACTTGGAACTGTTTCTTTGCTCTTTCCGGCCACCAACCTGCAACCCCCGACCCCCGGCTTTTTTTAAGACCAGATCCCGTATAAGAGCGCTACGGGATGACAATGTCAGACGATTATGCGATTCTTTTGTAGGGGCGAACGGCTGTTCGCCCGAAAGAGGTCTTGGTTGGAATCTCTGCCCTTCACGCGAAAAATGGGACCATAGGGAAGTGATGCGCCGAAAAACATCGGCGGAAGTGATGCTGCTTCGCAGGAAGTGATGCCCGGAAAATCATCCGGGGAAGTGATGCTCGCTTGCGCGAGGAAGAAAGAAATATTAGACGCGATGCCGCTGTGGTAGGGAGCTATTAGAAAGCCAGTCTGCTTTCGCAGGCCAGTCTCTGCCCTTGGCAGAGACCAGTCGCACTTCGTGCGGCCAGTTCCGCTTCGCGGGAAAAGAGCAGCTGCAAATCTACAGAAACACTGCCACCTGTCGCGGACGATTGAGCAAAGGGGTTTCAAAGAAAACACTCCCCACCGCAAGCGGTCCCCCCCGCTCAAGCGGGGATTTAGGATCTATTCTATGAGCTCTAGTATCTCTTTAATATTTCGCTCAGCGTTATCTTGTCTCATGATATGTATTTGACCTCGCATAAGACCCGATCTTCATAGTCTTTTCTTAATGCATTGCGAGTCACCAGATCAACCCGTTTTTCAAGCAATGATGCGAGATTGTTCTTAAGCCTTATGAACTCGAAGAGATCGGGAGTCTGTTCGAAGTCGACAAGAATGTCGACGTCACTGCTTTCAGTGTACGAGTTTCTCGCGTAGGAACCAAAGACTCCTATGGTTTTCACCTTGTACTCCTCTTTCAGCTCAACCAGCTTCCCGGAGAGCTTTGAAAGAATATCTTCCAGGGTATTCATACTATTCCTCCATGATTAGCACTGTTCTAAGCTAATTATAGCATCGAGGTACGTAAGGGCGCTTCGCGGGCAAAGAGCAGATGAACGCCGCTAAAAAACCACGTTATCCGTCAACGGTCCTCCGTTCTCCGAGAAGAGCAAAACGAAAGAGATGAAATTCTGTATAGGAGCCCCAAACAAGACCATTTTTGGTCAGGCTTCTCATAACAGACTTCACGGGATGATAACCTTACTCCCTTGAGGTCATCCTGGCACGCTTCTGGCCAGGATCTAAATCTTTGAAACAGTTGCAAGTTGTTGGAATTGAAAAACCAGATCCCGTATAAGAGCGCTACGGGATGACAATGTCAGACGATTATGTGATTCTTTTGTAGGGGCGAACGGCTGTTCGCCCGAAAGAGGTCTTGGTTTGAATCTCTGCCATTTACGCGAAAAATGGGGCAGACCATAGGAGAAGTCGCAATGCGCCGAGATTCATCGGTGGACGCAAGGCTGGGCAAGAACATTTCAAGAAGTGAGGCACGGAGAAACGTCCGGGGAAGTGATGCTCGCTCGCGCGAGGAAGAAAGAAATATTAGACGCAATGCCGCATGCGGCAAGAAGCTATTAGAAAGCCAGTCTCTGCCCTTGGCAGAGGCCAGTCGCACTTCGTGCGGCCAGTTCCGCTTCGCGGGGAAAAAGAAGATCCGCTTGGCCACAAGACGCTGCACGCTGATCGCTGGGAAGAGCCTTCTTCCAGATAGTGAATCCCTCCGTCCTTTGAGAAGAGCAGCTGCAAAATGAAAGACGCATTGCTGGCTGTCAGGCACGAGTGAGTGGAGCGGGTTCAAAGAGCACACACCCCACCGCAAGCGGTCCCCCCGCTCGAACGGGGATTTAGAAGCCGGACTTCGAAAAGAACATGGCGGGACGCAAAGCTGGCGAAGAACGCGCCAGTCGCGTAAAAACTAAAATCCCTTACAAGAGTAAGACGTGATGACAGTCATTTATGTCATCCTCGCACATCTGCCAGGATCTAGATCCTTGGATCGCTTTCAAGACTAGATCCCGATCAGTTGCATATCGGGATGACGGTCTTTTTCTACTTCGGGTCATCCTGGCACGCTTCTGGCCAGGATCTTGATCCAAAGAACCGCTGTGCGCTGGGAAGATTAAGAATCCGTTGGCTTTTGGCGGGTTGCTGTCTTCTGGGAAGAGAGTGAGAACGTGAAGAACGTTTCTTCGTTGGTCCAGGATTACGTCATGCTGAAATTATTTCAGAATCCAGTTCTTGCATTGTGATTTTGGTTCCCATTCTTGCAACTGGTGAGTAGCCCAGGGGGATTTCACCC